>JAOAUD010000175.1 GCA_030157755.1 Candidatus Nanopelagicales bacterium | reverse complement strand
TGGCCGTAGGTAGCGCCGGTGTAGCGAGCGACCTGGATGCCATCGATCGACCATGCGATGTACGGCGTGGTAGTCGCTGCGCCGCTGTGCCACTCGTAGGTGTACGTGTGGAAGTTGCCGTCCCCAACTAGTTGCCCGATATTCGGGCGCAGGGAGACGTTTCCGCCTTCACCCCCAAACTTCCCGCCCCAACTGTTCGCGCGCGCTTTGTCGAAAGTCACGCCGTCATTTGGACTGCCATCATCGGCCGCAGTGGGGAACTCCCAGTCGATTTCTGAGTTGCGGATGCGGTTTGGTTCCTGCCAATACTCCGGTTGCGACGGGGTGTATTCGATGTAGTGGTAACTCCAGAATGCGGTGCAGGCACCGAGCGTGCGAGGAACCTTCGCCCGCACCTCGTACTTGCCGGATGCGTAGTAGTCGCGGGTCACCAGGCTTGAACCAACACGGGTCTTTCGACCGCCGAGCCCGTTCACGCTTCCGGTGTACCGATCACCGTTGGCCTGCAGCTTTGCGACCCCATTGGCTATGGAGACGTTTTCCGGGACGACACCACCGTTCGCTCCGCCCCACGCCTTGTTGGCAATGAGCCACTTGTTCTTGTCGAGAGTCGGTGAACTGAAGTCTTCGAAGAAGGTGGGCTTGGCAGTCGGAACCGGATTGGGCGTGTCGAGCCACTCGCCGCCTTTGGCGCGGATTTCGAGATCATCGACTTCGAGGTACGCCTCGTCGCCCTTCCAGTTCTCGGCGATCAGGCGTCCCGTCGTGTAGCCCGCGCCGGTTCGGAACGGGATCGATACAGGCTGCCAGGCCGTGGACGTGACGACTCGCGACGCATTCACCGACCCATCCTTTGAAGAGAACGCAACCGTCCCATCGCCCGAGCCAACCCGGGCGCGGGCCGTGAGGGTGTAGTCGGTGTTGGGAGCCAGCATCGGCGCAATGTCCTGCACGATTCGCCCGGTTCTGGTTGGACCTGACGAAATCCGCATGACTGGGTTTGTCGCGGCATTTGTGATCGTCGAATAGTCCGTGACCCAGTTCTTTGTTCCGTTGCTGAAGGTCCCGTTCAGAATCAAGTTCTGGCCGGGGCTTGGCAGAGTCACCAGCGCAGGGGGTTCGGGGAAGGCTGGTTGACCGAAGTCCGCAGACGGCGCTGGAAGTTGCCCCTCAACAACGCGCAAATCATCGACCCACACGCGTCCGGCTGGATCATTTCGCCCTGCCTGTGCCCAGATGTTGACCGAGGTGGCGTTCTCGCCGGTGGTGAATGTGAGCCGTTGCTCGGCATACAGGGGTGATTGGGCGGACCCAGTCTTGTCTAGCTGGGGGCCGTTAGTTGCACCCCACGATGCCCAGACATCCGACGGCTGTGAACCCGTCGTGCGGATACGCAGTGC
This sequence comes from Candidatus Nanopelagicales bacterium, assembly GCA_030157755.1. Taxonomy (GTDB): domain Bacteria; phylum Actinomycetota; class Actinomycetes; order S36-B12; family UBA10799; genus UBA10799. Next base: position 7,317 of record JAOAUD010000175.1, on the reverse strand, counting down.
AAACGTGTAGAGGGTCTTTGGTCGCAGACCCGTGACTACCTGCTCGACTCGAGCATCAGCCGAAGCCGTCGCATCAAGTTGCGCAGCGCGAGTCCCTGCGAACGCTTCACCCGCTGTCGCGGTTCCGCCGCGTGTCTGCCATCCCGCTAGTCCTGCCTCGAACGACCCGTTAGCGAGGAGGTTGGTTCCAAGTGGCGGGTAGGTCGGAGTCGGATTCGGAGTCGGTGTTGGTGTGGGAACCGGTGTTGGCGTGGGGGCCGGTGTTGGGGTTGAACCCGAGCTTCGCCAGGTGTAGGTCGTGCCTGCGACGACCAGTGACCCCACCCGAGGTTTGATTTCGTTGTACTTCGCGTCATACGTGAGGATGGAAACGTTGTAAGTGCCATTCGGCAGATTCAGAGTCGACGTGCCCGTGTAGCGGCTGTCTGCGGCAATCGGGTCTGAGTTGGTGCCGTCGTCCCAGAGTCGTATGCCTGCGGCATTCGTGCCGTCCGCCCTGTCTACGTACAAGTACACCTTGTTGACCCCAGAGCCCGGATCGCGAACCACTGCTGACGCCGTCGACGTGGCAGTTGTGCTCGTCGGCAGCGATACGTCGGTGACCGTTGGTGGTGCCGTGTCCGAGGATGGTTGGGAAGGCATTGGCGTGGGCGTCGGCGTTGGCGTCGGAACGGGCGTTGGCGTGGGTGTGGGCGGAGGCGTCGCAGTCACGGGGCTCCAGGTGTACGACTGTCCGGTCACGACGACCGATGCAACCGGCTTCTTCAGTTCGTTGTACTTGGAATCCAGGGTCAGGATTGAGACCCGATAAGTCCCCGCGTTGAGTCCGAGGGTGATGGCGGCCGAATACGTATTGTCGAAGGCCATGGAATCTGAGTGCGTAGCGTCGTCCCACAACTGGATTCCGGACACGTGGCGACCGTTGGAGTCGTCGATGTAGAGGTAGACCTTTCCAACGCCGGACTGGTCGTCGGTGACGTTCGCGCGGGCGACGAACTGTGGCCCCACCTGACCGGTGGGCAGGTCGACTGAATTCACGACCGGCGCGGTGGTGTCCGCGGCTGCCCAGGCAGTCCCCGCCGACGCAAACACCAGCGATGTTGCGGTTGCCGTAGCGAACCAGAGCTTCGCTTTCACCAGCTACTCCTCATGTCTAGGTGCGCAGTGGCCCCACCACGCGTTCCCACCTGCGGTAGTAGACGGTCAGTTCGGGTTCCGGCCTGAAGCACTTGGACGCAATTTGGAGAGCCATTCACTCGCTCGGGTGACTCACCTACGACCAATTGATGAGGGTTGCCACGTGCGTTTCAGGTCGCGGCGAAGTCCAGTGATGATCAAAATCACGACGCACAAGGTTGACTATCCGCAGTGATCACGTCATCGTGGTGGGAGACTGACGCGCGGGCGATCCTTCATTCTTGACTGGGATTGCCACATTCGCGCAGGCACCATCGATTTCTAACGACAACTCCGGTTCTACGCACAACCATGCATGGAGGACACCATGGCGAAGGCCCTCATGGGTCACCTCGTCTCAGATCCGCAACTCGCCGTTCAGGTGGTTGCGCTTCGGGCACGAGTTGCCGCTCTGGAAGCAGAGCTCGCGCAATTGCGCGCACAAGCAACTGTTGAGCTGCCGGATTCGCTGGAACTGCGCGATTTCGACAATGAACTTGCTGATTTGGGTCGCGCCACGCCTGCACTGGCTTAGGCCAGATCTCGGCCGAGTCCGGTTACCCTTGGGGTCTTCCCCCGCGAGTATCTGATGTGGCATTTCCGCTTTCACTGTTGATTTGATCAGTGGGATGCCCACGACCGGCTGGAGTGTGCGTGCATCTCAAGAGTCTGACGCTACGGGGATTCAAGTCCTTTGCGTCTGCCACAACCCTTGAGTTCGAACCCGGAATCACCTGTGTGGTTGGTCCCAACGGTTCAGGCAAGTCCAACGTGGTGGACGCCATCGCGTGGGTCATGGGTGAACAAGGTGCCAAGTCCCTGCGTGGCGGCAAGATGGACGACGTCATCTTCGCCGGTACTTCCGGAAAGGCGCCGCTTGGTCGGGCAGAGGTCATCCTCACGATTGACAACGCCGACGGCGCGCTCAACATCGACTACAGCGAAGTAACGATCTCTCGCACGTTGTTCCGGTCGGGCGGTTCTGAGTACGCGATCAACGGCGAAGCTTGCCGCCTGCTCGATGTTCAGGAACTGCTCAGCGACAGCGGAATCGGCCGCGAGATGCATGTCATTGTCGGCCAAGGTCGGCTCGACAACGTCCTGCATGCCACTCCCGAAGACCGCCGCGGGTTCATCGAAGAGGCCGCTGGCGTGCTGAAGCACCGCAAGCGCAAGGAGAAAGCTCTTCGCAAACTTGAGGCGATGAACGCGAACCTCACTCGCCTGCAGGACCTGACCCACGAACTGCGTCGCCAGCTAAAGCCGCTGGGCCGCCAAGCTGAGGTCGCCCGTCGTGCCCAGGTCATTCAGACCGATGTTCGTGACTCGCGGCTTCGACTGCTTGCCGATGACTTAGTCATCCTGCAGGCGGAACTCGATCGTGAAGAGGCCGACGAGGCGCTGCTGCGGACTCGCCGCGGTGAACTCGACGCGCAACTCGCGACGGCTCGTGGCCGTGAAGAATCCGTCGAGCAGGCAACAACTGACGATGCGGCCGCGTTGGCCCAGGTTAATGAGCTCCACACCCGGCTTACCGCCCTGCGCGAGCGCTACCGCGGCCTGATCAATCTTGCTGAGGATCGTGCGCGCCATCTGCACGAACCAGACGCTGCCGCTAATGGTGCGGACCCAGAACAACTCGAGGCACAGGCAGCGCAGGCGCTCGCGTCCGCAGCTGAACTTTCCGACCAGTGCATCGAATTGATGGACACCCTGACAAGCCGCGAGGAACTCAGTGCTGCCGCGGAGCAACGCCATGCCGACGCGCTGAGCCAAGAGCAGCGGCGGGCGCGCGCACTGTCTCAGCACCGCGAACAGGCTGTGCGGTTGCAGGGTGCGAGGGATTCAGCGTCGTCGAAGATTCAGGCGCGCGACGCCGAAATCGCTCGGTTGACTGACCAGCTAGGCGACGCAACTGCTCGGATTCAGGAGTTGGCCCGCAAGGTCGACGAGCTTGGTGCCACGACTTCGGACGCGACTGACCAGCCACTCGATGAGTTGGCTCAGCGCGCGGAATCCACGAAGAATCAGCGGGAGTTGGCAAAGGTAGCGCGCGACGAAGCACGCGAAGCGTCGTCGAAGGCGTCTCGAGAGGCGGCCGGAATTGAAGCGCGCCTTGAGGCACTGAGGATGAGCCTGGCCGACGGCGGTGGCTCTGCCGCGCTTGCGGACGCACAGCTTTCTTCGCTTGGCGTGGTGTCGGACAATCTTCGGATTGAGGCTGGCTTCGAAACTGCGATTGAAGCAGCGCTGCAGTGGGCCGCAGATGCCGATGCACTGGCGGTGGCGGATGTCGCTTCAGCAGTAGCCGCGCTTGCACACTTGCGCAATTCGCAGGCAGGCCGCGCCTTCATGGTCATTGCCGACACCCCGCAGACTGCCGCTGGCGACCGACCGTCGCTGCCGGGCAATGCGCGCTGGGCCGTCGACGTCATTCGGGCGGGTGACGAAGCTGCAGCGGCATCGGTTCTGCATGTAGTTACTGAACTCCTCGCTGACGTTGTTGTGGTGCCAGAGGTGGCGGGTTTTGTTGGGTTGATTGACTCGAACCCGTCGCTGACATTGGTCAGTGCGAATGGCGATGTACTGACCCGCAGTGCCGCCAGCGGCGGTAACGGAGCAGCAGGGCGACTCCACATTGTCGCTGCACTTGAGCAAGCCGAAGCCGATCAGCAGCGCATTGATGCAGCCGTTCAGGCCACAGCGACGGCGTTGGCTGCAGCTGAGGATGCTTTCCGCTCGGCCAGCGAAGCGGATGCAAAGGCCAAGGAAGAATTCCAGGCCGCCAGGAGTTCAGCGGCCGACCATAACGCTGCTGTGGCGCTGGCGAATTCGCGTCTTGATGGCGTCAAGGCGGAGGCCGAACGTGCGCGCAAGGCGCTAGAGCAAGCGCAGGCATCGCGGGTGGCAGATGAGGCCACTTTGGTGCAGGCTTCGGAGCGGATCGAGGCGCACGAGGCGCTCGACCCCTCGACATCTGAGGAGTTCAGCGAGCAGTTCGATGTCGAGGCACTGCGTTCGGCAGTGATCGAGGCGCGCCAGGCAGAAACCCAAGCACGGCTGGCGGTTCGCACGGCAGAGGAACGCATTGCTGCCTACGAATCGCGAGCGAAGGATCTGCAGGCAACTGCATCAGCAGAGCGTGAAGCGCGCGCACAAGCCCTCGCAGCGGCGGCCGAACGGCGACGACAGGCGAAGATCGCCACAGAGGTCCTTGCTGTTGCGGCTGGCGCTGTGAACCAACTTGAGACTGCAGTCGCCAAGTCAGCTGCTCGTCGCCACCAACTCACGAGCCTCGCGCAGTCGCGCACCCAAGAGTTGTCGACGCTTCGTACCACCATTCGGGAGCTGACAGACAAGATCGAGAAGCTCACTACGGATGTGCATCGTGATGAGATTGCTCGGGCTGAGCAGCGACTGCGGGTGGAGCAGCTTGAGACGAAGTCCCTCGAGGAGTACGGCGTCAGCTCCGAGGAGTTGATCGCCGAATACGGCCCAGAGGTTTTGGTGCCGCCATCGGCAATTGCAGCCGGCGATGAGGTGGACCCAGAGGCTCCCGCGCCGCAGCCCTACCCGTTCGTGCGCGCTGAGCAAGAGAAGCGACTTCGCCAGGCGGAAAAACAGATGGCTCTGCTCGGCCGGGTCAACCCGCTGGCACTTGAGGAGTTCACCGCGATGGAGGAACGTCACACGTTCCTTAACACTCAGCTGGAGGATCTCAAGCGCAGCCGGAAGGATCTCCTCGAGATCGTCGCGGAGGTGGACGAACGAGTGCAGCAGGTCTTCGCCGAGGCATTCGCCGACGTGCAGCGTGAGTTCACCGGAGTGTTCGAGCGGCTCTTCCCGGGTGGTGAAGGCAAGTTGGTCCTCACCGAGCCCAACGACCTGCTCAACACCGGCATCGAAGTTGAAGCTCGCCCCGCAGGCAAGAAGGTCAAGCGCCTGTCACTGCTCTCAGGTGGGGAACGCTCGCTGACCGCAGTCGCATTCCTGGTGTCGTTGTTCAAGGCACGGCCGAGTCCGTTCTACCTGATGGATGAGGTCGAGGCTGCCCTCGATGACGTCAACCTTGGTCGCTTGATTGGCCTGATGGAAGAGTTGCGCGGAACCAGCCAGCTGCTGATCATCACTCACCAGAAGCGCACGATGGAAATCGCGGACTCGCTCTACGGCGTGACCATGCGTGAGGGGGTCACGCAGGTCATTTCCCAGCGGATGCGCGAACTCGTCAACAGCTAGTCCGGTACGGCCCTCTTGAGTAGGCCCGTCACGTTGCTACTGGAGGATTCCGATCGCTCGCGCGATGACGAGTGCGCCGATCATCAGGGAGATGGCTGCCTGCGCCATCATCGTCATCTTTGCCCAGCGACTTAGCGGCATGGTGTCGGTCGGCGAAAATGCCGTTGCGTTCGTGAACGCGACGTAGAGGTAGTCGAAGAAACTCGGCTCCCACGTACGCGGTGCGTGGTCGTGGTGCATCTGGGGGAACAGGAAGTCCGGGTGCTGGCGTTCGCCGTTTGCCCGGGCAGCAGGCCCGCCGCGATCAAGTTCCCAGTACCAGAGTGCGAACACCACGATGTTTGTTATCCAGATCCCGGCCCCCGCCAGCAGCAACTCGCTGGCATCGAAGTCGTCGCTGCCGTCGATGATCCCCACGATCAATCGGATTGCCTGATGCGCATTTCCGATGCTCATCAGCGCGGCCAGTAGCAATCCGGCCATACGAACGGCACGGTTGTTCGCCTTGATGCGTCGCGGGCTCGCTATGCAGATTCCGATCAGCAGGGCAACCTCGATCGTCGGAGCGATCCACTGTGGTTGGAATACCAACTCAGCGGGCAGCAGGTACTGAATGCTGATGGTGATGACCACTACAAGGGCTACGGGCCACCGGTGTTCGCCCTGGGTTGCCTCGCGCCAGGCCGGTCCGACCTCATCCGCAACTTGGGCCACGACGTCGGGGATGTCGGCAGCTGGATCCTCGGCGGCGCTCAAGCGACGCTGCTCGCGTTCTGCTGGTGCGTCGTCAGTCGAAGTGCGCGGTGGACGCCGTCCATCGTCAGGACGCCATCAACCTGACTTTCTGAGCCAACCCGAACCCGGCCCTCGGTCGAGTCGAGGAGTACGGCAAGTGCGGCGCGTAGGGACTTGTCAGCGGGGACCAGTGGCAGGAACTCGTCGGCGGGGCCAACGGGCTCCAATTCGCCGCTCTCCACTGGAGTGACTGCCAGCAACTTCAACGTGCGGTCACTGCCGGTGAATTCTGCGACGAACTCCGTCGCCGGTGCACCGAGCACCTCGGCGGGCGTCGCGTATTGATCGAGGTAGCCGCCCTCGCGCATCACTGCAATGCGATCGCCGAGTCGCACTGCCTCATCGATGTCATGGGTGACGATGACCACTGTCTTCTTCACTCGCTGCTGCAGCGAAAGAAACTCGTTCTGCAGGTGGAGGCGGGCGATGGGGTCGATCGCGCCGAAGGGTTCATCCATCAGCAGGACTGGCGGATCTGCAGCGAGGGCACGGGCCACGCCGACTCTCTGACGCTGCCCGCCCGACAGTTGGTGGGGGTAGCGATCGCCGAACTCCGCAGGTGGCAGGCCAACAAGGTCGAGCATCTCGTCCACTCGGTCGTTGGTCTTGGCCTTGTCCCACTTGAGCAGCCCGCAGACCGTCGCGACGTTCTTGCGCACGCTCAGGTGTGGAAACAGGCCGATCTGCTGAATGACGTAGCCGATACCCAGTCGAAGCTCCCGGAGTGGAACTGACATCACGTCGCGACCGTCGACGCTGACGGTCCCGGTCGTGGGTTCCTGAAGTCGATTCACCATGCGCATCGTGGTTGTTTTCCCGCAGCCGGAAGCCCCCACGAGCACACAAACCTCGCCGGTGCGAACCTGCAGGTCGAGAGGGTGGACAGCGACGGTGCCATCGGGATACGTCTTAGACGCGCCATTGAAGGAGATCATCGCGTCGACGTTTTCGCTACCGTTCACTTTGTGCCCTTCCACGGAGCCTTCGCCTTAGGGGCGACGACCAACATTGAACCGGTGCCGAACCCCTGGTTCAGTTGGGAATACGTGGTCACCCACCAGGAGCAACTCATTACAGCAGGTTACGAACACTTGCTGCTCACTTTGA
>JAOAUD010000174.1 GCA_030157755.1 Candidatus Nanopelagicales bacterium | reverse complement strand
ACCATCGGACCAAACGGCAAACCAACCATCACCCTGCACCGACAACGATTATGAAGAACACCCCACGACACGCGAGTGATCTGTAGGTCGTCTGCGGCCGGGCCAATGTGATGCAGACTCGAACCACCGTTGAGTCCAGGAGGTCAGCAATTGTCCGATGCAACAACGCGGGCCTACCGTGATGGCCAACTCGTTTCTCAAGGATTTGAGCTAGCGGCAGTATCGGACTACCTCGATGATCCAAACACCATTGTGTGGATTGACGTCTGCGCGCCGACGACCTCGCAGCTCCACGAACTGGCGCAGGAGTTTGGGCTTCACCAACTCGCCGTTGAGGACACACTGGGTCGGTACCAACGGCCAAAGTTAGATCGCTACGAATCGCACCTGTTCCTAGCGTGCAACACCGTGAAGGCAGACGTCGAGAACGCCAAGCTGCACGTGAAGGAGATCGACGTATTCATCGGAGATCGCTGGCTGGTGACGGTTCGTGCGAGCGATGAATTCTCGATGACCCCCGTCGTTCAGCGATGGGATCTGTCGCCGGATCTCGCTGCCCACGGCGTGAGTTTCCTGCTGTACGCACTTCTCGACGTCGTCGTCGATACCTACTTTGAAGCAATCGATGCTTTTGACCAGTACTGCGACCATGTGAGCAATCAGATCTTCTCGGACAAGCCACTCGATCCTTCACAACAACGGCATTGGTTCGAGATGCGGCGCTCGATGGTGCGCCTCCACCGAACCGTCGTGCCAATGCGAGATGCAATCAACAGTCTGCTGCGGCGAGGAAGCAGCACTGTTCCCGACGAGCTCTACCCGTACTTCGAGGACGTCTATGACCACGTTCTGCGAGTTAATGAGGCGTCGGATTCCCTCCGGGAACTTGTCGGCACGATCATGGAAGCGAACCTAACCCTGCGCGACTATCGGCAGAATCAAATCATGAAGAAGGTGAGTAGTTGGGCAGCGATCATTGCCGTTCCGACGCTCATCACAGGCTTCTACGGCATGAATGTGCCGTACCCAGGGTTCGGTGATCCGTGGGGTGTCATCGCTGCGTCGGGCCTCATCGTGGTTACTTGCACAGGCCTCTATCGACTCTTTCGTCGCGTCGACTGGCTCTAGCCGGACGCCGGTACTAGCTAGAGTTCAGCCATGGCTATGGTCGCTGGGTTTCGCGCGCGATTGACTGGCGGTAAGCCGAACAGCCTCGGTGAAGTTCCTCAAGTTGTTGAGGAAGTCGTGGAGGATCCGCAGCTGCTGCCGGAGTTGTACGACTGCCTCTTCAGTGAAGACCAATGGGTGCGGATGCGCGCTGGCGATGCGCTGGAGAAGGTGTGCCGAGTTCATCCTGACTGGTTCATCCCATACCTGCCCAAACTGTTGGGTGAAGTCGCCGAGATCAACCAGGCGTCGGTGAAGTGGCACCTTGCACAGATGTTCGGCGAGATCGACTTGACCGACTCACAGCGCGCTCGAGCGGTCTTGATCCTGACGACGAACCTTGAGGACCCGAACGTCGATTGGATCGTCGCGGCAAACTGCATGGAGACTCTCACCCAATTCGCCAAGGAAGGAACCGTCTCGGTCGAGTCGGTTCGCCCGCTGATCGAGGCGCAGCTTCACCACCGGTCCAACGCGGTCAAGAAGCGAGCCACAAGACTCCTCCTCCAACTGCCTGCCGATCATGACGCGTAGAAGGGTCGGACTGCCTGAAACCAGATCCTTTGCAGCTGACGTTGACAGCGGCAGTTAACCTCTTGTGCATGGGGAAAAGGGCAATACTCGCGGGGTCAGCAGTTCTCACATCGATAGCAGTCGTCGCGGTGGGTGCAACTCCCGCCAGCGCAGCGGTTCCCAAGGGATTCGTTCGTCACGAGGCTGCCCACTGGACTTGGTACGGGCCAGCGAACTGGGTCGCCTCCGAGGGCGCGAACGATCTCTATCTGAGCTCACCCACCGGAACCCAGTATCTGCACTACGGAGCAGGTGCTGCGCCCTGTGCGTACCCGCCCTATTACAGCGATGCACCCGGATACTTTTCGCTAGTACTGAACAGCTACAAGTCCACAGCAGGTCAGCCATTCAGCTTGTACAGCAAGGGAATCAAAAAGGCCCGCTACACCAAGGTGGGCGCCATCAAGACGATCGGTACGAACTACCTGCGTCAGACGTCGAAGTTCACTGGCAAGCGCGGGAAGAAGGTCATTCGCGGCGAGATCATCATTGACTTCTTCGCGGTTGACTACGGCACCTGCGGTTCACGTCAGCAGGTTCGGGCAGCGCCAGCTTCTGGTTATAAGAAGTCGATCAAGACCTTGCGCAATGCGCAGACTCTGATCTTCGGTCCCCGCTAATCGGCTGCTACGAAGCATTGCCTGCTACGAAGACTTGATCGGTTCGAGGATCACCACGGGAATCTCGCGATTCGTGTTCGCCTGATAGTCGGCATAGTTCTTGTGGTCGGCGGTGAGCTTCGGCCACATCCGGGCTCGTTCCTCCGAATCGGCCACCCGCGCGTTCATCTTCTGCTTGGGTCCCCCGCCGATGCGCACCTCAACCTGCGGGTTGGCTTGCAGATTCAAGAACCACGCCGGATGGTGATGGTCGCCGCCGCGTGAGGCGACAATCATGGTCTTGTCGCCTTCCTGCAAGGGAGAGGTCAACATCGTCGTGCGCGCCTCACCGCTCTTGCGCCCGATCGTGGTCAACTCCACGACCGGCATACCCATCGCCGCCCAGCCGATCTTGCCGAAACTCCCCTTAAGGATCACTCGGTGAACGAAGTTCATGGTCTTGAGCTGCAGGTCGCTTGGCATGAGGACTCCTCGTAAGTTGCCGGTTAGCCGTGACTCTACGACTGGACCAGAACGCGCAGAACCCCGCCCTTGGACAACGCCTTTGTAAAGAATCTGGCGCTCCCACCTGCCGGTTCTTGGACCTCACTCCCCCATTCAACGGGTTGCCACAAGGAACGGACGATGTTTCCCTTGACCTAACAACCGATGGGACGGGCGATGAAAGACGTAAGCAAGGTGGGCAGTGTGGCGCTGTGCGCCTTGTTGCCTGCCGCCCTCATCGCCGGAGTTCCGTTGGTGGCAGGTGCGGCCTCAGCAACCACGCCCACATCATCAACGACTCCTCCCTCAATCCGACTAGGTGGCTTAACAGCTGTTCCGGCACAGCGAATCGACCTCGCTGGTGGGGTTCGAGCGCATCGCAAGAAGAGCCTCAAAGTCATCGGACGCGCTGGCATTCCGTCTGCAGGTGTCAGCTCACTCAAGGCCAGGGTCACGGTCCGATCGTCTCGTGCAGGGAAGATCACGATCTACCCATCAGCAACGAGCGGCGGCCGAGTCACGATCGCGGTGCGAGCTGGCAAGTCAGTGAGCAAGACCGTGACCATCAAGATCGGCACCAAGGGCCGGTGGACGTTTCAGAACAAGACCGGCGGGAAGCTGCGCGCCCACCTTTCGACCCGTGGATTTGTCTCGTCGTCGATTGCAAACAGCGCGACTCCATGTGGGCGCCAAGCTGGCGCACCAGCTTGGGAACATGTGGTCTGGGTGGTCCTGGAGAACCACGGGCCGGCGTCCGTCGCCGCAAACGCTCCGTACCTGTCGTCGTTGGGCTCCAAGTGCGCAAGCGCCACCAACTACTGGGCGCGCACCCACCCGTCTCTGCCGAACTACATAGCGCTGACGTCCGGGAGTCGCCAAGGGATCGCTGATAGTGGCGTGCCAAGCGAGCACCCGCTCAATGTTGACAACATCTTCAGCCAGCTCGGAACCAATTGGCGCACACTCGCCCAGTCGATGCCGAGTAACTGCTACAAGCAGAATTCAGGTGCGTACGTCGCTCGTCACAATCCGGCGACTTACTACACCAACCTCGGCGGTGCCTGTGCGAGCCAGGACGTTCCACTGCCGTCGAAGCCCGACCTGTCCGCGAAGTTCACGCTCATCGTTCCGGACAACAGCCACAACGGGCACGATGTCAGCATGGCGGTGGCTGACAACTGGTTGGCGGGTTACCTGCCGAAGGTGCTCGACTCGCGGGAGTATCGCGCGGGCAAGACTGCAGTGTTTGTCCTGTTCGATGAAGACGACGGCGCCGGCGATGTTGAGAACAACGTCAACCTGTTCGTGCTGTCGCCAAGCACCCCCGTCGCTGGGCGAGACGGAACACGACTGACTCACTACTCAACGTTGCGTGCAACCGAGGAGATGCTCGGCCTCGGACTTCTCGGCGGAGCGGCCACCGCACCTGAGTTACGTGCGGGCTTCAATCTGAACTAGTACGCGGAATTGGATCCTGAATTCCAGCTCGCGAACTTGTCCATGCCATAGCTCTTCTTGACGTAGTGCAGTGCGGACCAGATGTTGGTGTACGGAACAGTCTGGTACTTCAGATTCTTGAAACCCGGCTTCGCGTGGGTTTGATAGGTGTCACCGATAACCTGCAACAAACCCTTGGACGGATCGCCGGCAGCCGCGTTGCTGTCATACGTGTTGACGAGCTTCGGGTCGCCATCGGATTCCTGTTGGATCTGGGCGAGGATCCCTGGCAATACTTGCGCGGGATCTTCTGCTCATCCATGACGGCCACGACGATGTTCGCCCACCGCAGGACTCGCTTCGGGAACTTGCCACCGCGTGGACTCGTCAACTTCTCGCCGGTCCATGGACTCGGCCCGGTTTCGATCCCGACGGGCGGCGGGCCGACTGGCGCGGCCACAGGTGCTGGCTCAGCTGGCTGAGCAGCAGCCAGGAACGGTGTGGCAAACGGCGCATTCGATCCGACAAAGACCGCCGGTGCTGGCGTCAGAGTTCCGACTGTTGCACTGTTTGGCGCGGCCTGTGCATCTTCGGCCATGGCGGGCACCGTCAAGATCGTGCTGGCCCCAATGAGTCCTGCCGCGAGCGCGGAAAGGACAAGGGCTGTTTGGCTTCGCATACTTCCCCCGGATAGACAACTTCTATCCACCTTGCGCAGCCGTCACACGTCGCGGCAACCTACTTCGGTGTGACTTGCGTCGAACATCCCTCGCATTCCGCGCGAAACGGACATCTTGCATCCACCTCTGGTGGACTAGAGCGCTCTGGCGAGGGCCCTCAAGGCTCGTCCGCGATGACTCAGCGAGTCCTTCTGGTCGGCCGACATCTGCGCGGTGGTGATGTCGTACCCGTCCGGCACGAACACTGGGTCGTAGCCAAATCCGTTCTCACCAACCGGTTCGCGCAACAGGTGCCCGGTCACGACACCCTCGGCGGCTTGAGGTTCGGCACCTGGCACCACGAGCACCACTGCGCAAACAAATGCGGCGCCGCGGCGTTCGTCTGGCACGTCAGCAATCTGATTGAGCACAAGGTTCAGATTCGCGACGTCATCGCCGTGCGCTCCGGACCAGCGTGCCGACAGCACACCAGGCATCCCGTTGAGGGCTTCAACGGTCAGACCGGAGTCATCGGCGAGCGCAGGAAGTCCGGTCTGGTCAACTACAGACTGCGCCTTGATGAGCGCATTTTCGGCGAAGGTCGCACCGGTCTCCGGGACATCAGTGACTTCGACTTCCAAGTCGCTGAGCCCGATCAGTTGAATCGGTGCACCCGCTTGATCGAGGATCCTGCGAACCTCAGCGATCTTCTTGGCATTGCGGCTCGCCAACACCACCCGGATCATGAGAGCAAGGTCGCCGCAGAGCCATCGATGAGGGTCCCGCGCGCGGGAAGGTCCCCGGCCAGCGCTGCCTGCTGCAGCTGCGTCAGTTCCGTGCATCCAGCTGCGGCGAGTTCGAGGAGTTCATCAAGCAACTGGCGAGAGAACGGCTCACCCTCTGCCGTGCCCTGAACCTCGATGTACTTACCGCCGCCAGTCATCACAACGTTCATGTCGGTTTCGGCTCTGACGTCATCGTCATAGTGAAGGTCAAGACGGGGTTCACCATCGATGATGCCGACACTCACCGCGGCGACGGAGTCGATCAACGGCTGGGCGGTGGAGGCCAACAGACCGGCACCCTTGGCCCACTCCAGTGCATCGGCAAGCGCCACGTAGGCACCAGTGATGGCGGCAGTCCGAGTCCCGCCGTCGGCCTGCAAAACGTCGCAGTCGATCTGGATCGTGTTCTCGCCGAGCACTGCGTCATCGAGGACAGCGCGCAGCGATCGCCCGATGAGTCGCGAGATCTCCTGCGTACGGCCCGACAGCTTGCCCTTGACCGACTCTCGCGAACCACGGGTGTCAGTTGCGCGGGGCAGCATCGAGTATTCGGCAGTCACCCATCCAAGGCCAGAATCCTTGCGCCACCGTGGAACTCCGGCGGACAACGAAGCGACACACAGCACTCGGGTTCGACCGAACTCGACGAGGCAGCTGCCTTCGCCGTGGTCCTGCCAACCACGATGGAAGCGAACTGGGCGCAAAGCGTCGTTGGTGCGGCCATCAGTACGGGTCATGGGTCTCCTCAAAGCGCAAAGCGAATAGGGGTTCGTGCGATTGTTCTGAGCTACACCGTAAGCGTGAGGCCGGGCCGCGCCATGATCAGGTCACCATCGAAGAACTCGGCCGCGTCGGCCCTGACCTCGTCGAGGTCGTTCCACGGAACGAGATGAGTGAGCACCAGGCGCTGCACCCCGGCCTGCGTCGCCGCCTTCGCCGCGTCTGCACCCGTGAGATGAAGCAGCGGTGGATTGTCGTTCTTCTCGAGGTAGGAGGCTTCGAATAGCGCGAGGTCAGCTCCGCGACTGATCTGCACCAACTCATCGCAAGGCGCTGTGTCTCCGGAGTACACCAGCGTCCGCCCACCTGCCGTCACACGCAGCGCGTACGCGGAAACCGGGTGAACCACCAACTGCGCCTCGACCGAGAACGGGCCGAACTCCAATGGCGTGGCTGAGAACTCGACGAAGTCGATGACGGAGTGCAGGGGCTCGGGGCTGTCGCCGCAGCCGTAAAGGTTGATGATTCGCGCTTCGATGCCCTCGGGACCAAGCACCGGAATTCGATCGCGCATACCCGCTGGGTGGTACCGGCGGCTTACATAGAGCGGGCCGATATCCGCGCAATGGTCGATGTGAAGGTGCGAGAGCAGGACCGCATTGATGTCATCGATATTGATGTAGTTCGCAAGCGGGCCAATCGCGCCGTTTCCGAGATCGAGCAACATCGCGTAGCCGTCGTGTTCCAGCAGGTAACAGGATGCAGCGGACTCGGGACCTGGGAATGACCCAGAACATCCAACAACCGTGAGCTTCACCAGTCGAACCCTTCTGCCTGGCGGACGCTGCGCACCTCGGGGCCGAGGAAGCGTCGGCCAAGTTCGGCGAACTCCAATGGATCACCTGTCGCGAGGAACACGTGCTCCGGTGCAGGAAGACCGTCGGGACGCAGCAGGTCTGCGGTTGTCAGCGTTGAGTACACGTCCTTGGCTGTCTCCTCAGCGCTGGATACCAGGGTCACATCGTCGCCGACCACGTGCTGAATCAGCGCAGTGAGCACGGGGTAGTGCGTGCAACCCAAGACCAAAGTGTCGACATCCTCGGCCATCACGGGCTTGAGGTATTCCTGGGCAACGGCGACCAATTCCGGACCACCCGTTACCCCTCGCTCGACGTACTCGACGAACAGCGGGCAGGCCTGCTGGATCACGGTGAGTCGTGGATTGGCTGCGAATGCATCCGCGTACGCGCCAGAAGTGACGGTCGCTTGTGTCCCGATGACGCCGACCCGATTGTTGCGGGTCGCGTGCACCGCCCGGCGCACAGCCGGATGGATTACCTCAACGACAGGGACGTCATACCGCTCACGTGCATCGCGAAGAACCGCAGCGCTGGCCGAGTTACACGCGATAACGAGCAACTTCACGCCCCGATCGACCAAGTGATCCATTACCGCTAGCGCGTACTTGCGAACCTCTGCGAGCGGCTGTGGACCATAGGGACCGTTGCGGGTATCCCCGACATAGATGATGGGTTCGTCGGGTAATTGATCAAGAATCGCACGGGCCACAGTGAGGCCACCAACTCCGGAATCGAAGATTCCAATCGGTGCGTCCGCCATTTCTACAGAGTACGTGCTTGTCGGTCATTTCATCGACATGCATTGGCCGCTACGGTGCGACTATGAGCGATCTCTCACCTGAACAGTTCGGAATGCAGAAGCGACCCGGCGCCGTCTTGGCCGTAGCGATCTTGGTCTTCGTTGGCGCCATCGTCCAGTTCCTCACCGCCCTCATTGCGATCATCCTGGCGATCCGACCTGGTGAAGCGCAGGAGCTGTTTTCCCAACCGGTGAGCGACTGGTACTGGGTGCTCACAGCGGTGTTGTCATTCATCCTCGGAATGATCTACGTGTGGATCGGCCGCGGCATGCTGGCGGGCGACCCGCAGTCATGGATGCTGGTCAACATCCTCGCGATAATCAACGTGGTGTTTGCACTGTTCCAACTGCCCACCGGCAACGGGTGGACGGCGTTCTTCCTGAACCTGGTGATCTTGGGACTGAACAACACCGGCGCATCGAAGCGGTGGTTCCAACTCCAGTAGCGCCGCGACCTGACAGGGACAACCCAAGCCGAAGCTAGGCCCAGAGCTGACCTTCGAGCGCGTCTTCTGCCTCTTCCAAGGTGCCCTCGTACGCGCCAGTTGACAAGTACTTCCAGCCGCCGTCGCACACGATGAACACGATGTCGGCACGCTCTCCAGCCTTGACGGCCTTCGTCGCCATACCCATCGCGGCGTGCAGAATCGCGCCCGTGGAAATCCCCGCAAAGATTCCTTCTTCGGCAAGGAGTTCACGGGTCCGACGCACGGCGTCACGCGGCCCGACTGAGTAGCGGGTTGTCAGCACCGACTCGTCATACAGTTCCGGAACAAATCCCTCATCGAGGTTGCGCAGCCCGTAAACCAATTCCCCGTAGCGAGGTTCAGCGGCGACGATCTGGATGTCGGGTACATGTTCGCGCAAGTATCGGCCAGCACCCATGAGGGTTCCGGTTGTGCCGAGTCCGGCGACAAAGTGCGTGATAGTCGGCAGGTCCGCGAGGACCTCGGGTCCCGTCCCTAGGTAGTGCGCCTCCGCGTTGGCGGGGTTGCCGTACTGGTACAGCATGACCCAGTCCGGGTTTTCACTGGCAAGTTTCTTCGCGACCCGAACTGCCTCATTGGACCCGCCTGCGGCCGGGGAGTACCTGACTTCAGCACCCCACATCTTGAGGAGTTGCGCGCGCTCTGCAGACGTATTCTCCGGCATCACACAAATCAGCTTGTAGCCCTTGAGCTTCGCCGCCATCGCAAGCGAGATGCCGGTGTTGCCCGACGTCGGCTCCAGGATCGTGCAGCCTGGTGTCAGAATGCCGTCGCGCTCAGCTGTCTCAACCATCCACAGAGCCGGACGGTCCTTGACCGAGCCGGTCGGGTTGCGGTCTTCGAGCTTTGCCCAGATACGAACGTCAGCTGATGGTGAAAGCCGTGGCAAACCCACCATTGGGGTGTGGCCGACGGAGTCAAGCAGGGAGTTATATCTGGTCATGGCGTCAGCAGATCTAGCGCAGTTCAATCGTGAGGCTGCCGCCAGCGACCGCGGGCAGGATCGTCACGGTGTCATCATCGGCGACTGGTGTGGCCAAGCCATCGAGGAATCGAACGTCCTCATCATTGAGGTAGACGTTCACAAACCGCCGCAGTGAACCGTCCTCGACCAATCGTTCGGCGATGCCTGGGTAGCGAACTTCCAAGCTGTCGACGACTTCACCCAACGTAGCGCCTGTTGCCGTCACCGATCGCTCACCGCCGGTGTAGGTCCGAAGGATGGTGGGAATCTCTACTGAAGTCACGGGAATACCCTACGGGTAAGCGTGCTGCTACGCCGAGCCGGAGCCGATCCGAACTTCTTCCTCGGTGACCTCACCATCGACAATCCGGTAGGAACGGAACTCAAAAGGCCCCTCCTGCGTTCCGGTTTCTCGGGTACTGACGAGCACGTAATGAGCATTCGGCTCGGATGCGTACGACACATCGGTCCTCGACGGATATGCCTCGGTTGCCGTATGAGAGTGGTAGATCACGACCGGATCTTCATCGTTGGCGGCTAGTTCGCGATAGAGCCTCAGCAGATCCAGTGAGTCGAACTCATAGAACGTTGGCGAGCGCGCAGCGTTGACCATCGGAATGAAGCGAACGGGCTTGTCGCTGTCGATCGGCCCAGCGATAACGCCGCACGCCTCGTCAGGATGATCACGGCGTGCGTGGGCAACGATTTGATCGACTAACTCTTGGCTGATCTCGAGCATGTGATGACCTTATTGGATTGTCGAAACCGTCCCGGACCGGTCCCACACCAGCAGTGCAATTCCGCTTTGGCGGGCGACGACATCGCGGGCAACTTGGGTGCCGCCGACGACAGCGATCTTGGTGAGGACTTCCGCACGCCACCCGCTGGGTGCGATCGCGCTAGCTGCGACGACGTCGCTTCGCGTCAGTGATCGTCCCGTCGAGGGATCAAGGATGTGATGCGCAACAGTTCCACCCTCGTTGCGCCACCGCCGCTTCAAGGTCCCACTGGAACAGACCGCACCGTCACGCAGCACGACATTCATTGGCTGGTCATTCCTGCCCGTTGGGTCATCAATCCCGATCCGCCAACCCTCGTCGGGCCATAGCCCCGCAACCGAGACGTCTCCACCGAGACTCACCATCGCCCCGGCAGCTCCAGCTCGAAGCAGGTCCGAAGCTACAACGTCGGCGCCCAGGCCTTTGCCAATCCCGCCACTGTCGAACTCCAAACCGGGAGCCAGCATCGCCAGTCGCCGGTGGCGCATGAACTGCATTGGGGTCGTCGGGTTCACCGATGTGCTTGGCCCCGAGGTATCGGTCGCTTCGATAGGGGTCGAACCCGAAGCAATGTCGAGTTCCGAAAAATCCCGGTCATAGCCGACGCCTCGAATCTGAGTGCCCATGAACGGGTTGAAGATGCCATCCGACATTCGGTACCCGGCGAGACCACGCCAGAGCAGAAGGCTCAGTTCCTCGGATACCGAAGTCCAGTGACCAGCACGTCGGTTGAACGCCGAAAGTTCGCTGCTGTCATCGAATCGCGTCCACGCGGTTTCAAGCTCACGTACCCGCTGCTCGCCGAATTCGAGGAGACCGGGCGGTCCGCCTACCACCAGGATTTGGCAATCGCAGCCCATCGCCTCGAAGGACGATTCCGTGAGTTCGAACTTGGGAGCAGGCGCAAAACCAGGGCTAGACGCAGATCGGCCAGCTCGCCATGACAGCGAACTGGCCGATCCCGCGTTCAGGTTGCTCACAGCTTGAAGATTAGCTGTTGGGCACTGCTAACTGCTGCTGCTCTGCCCGTGGTTTCCGCTCTGGCAGTTGTTGACTGCTGCCGCAGATGGGCCGGTACAGACCTCGAAGTAGGTGGATCCCTGCTTCGAACCACCGGCATTCACCTCAACGAAGGTGGTGCCGTTGTTGCCACCAACGGTTGCGCCGGAGCCGCCGTACTGACCCCAGCCGCCACCGCCGCTGCCGCTGTTGGTGATGGTGTAGCCAGCCGTCTTAAGCGACGAGTTGTAGTAACCAGTCACGGCAGTCGGTGCTTGCGCGGTCTTGTACTGCGTGTAGGTGGCGCCGCTTGCGACGGGCTTGGGAGCCTGTGTCTCGGTCGAACCCGCTGGCGGTCCAGGAACAGCGCTAGCCGGCGCAGGGGCCGGAGCAGCGGATGTGGGAGCGGCGGAAGTGGGGGACGCAGACGGTGTCGACGATCCGCTGCTGCTACATCCGGCCAGTGCCAGGGCAAATCCTGAACCCAATGCAGTCGCAACCAGGAGCTTCTTGCTCAAGAGTTCACTAGTCATGTGTGGAAATCCTTCGCTGTTTCGCGTAACAGGTTGGTGGGCCCACAAACCTGAAAATGTCTGTGCCTGCCCGCGCTCGACGGGAAAGATCAGACTTCGCCAGCAACATAGCCTGACCAACACGGTTATTGCATTCGCTGAACCGCCTCGGTCGGCGCTACTCCCCCATGAGTGCGATGACGAGGCCGTCTTGCCACCAGGTCAAGAAGTCGTAGAGCATCGCCCGACCAGACATCTGTTCGTCCAACTGCGACGGATCGGGCTGCCCCTGTGACTCGTTGGTGATTCCGAGTTCGACGCCGAGAGCCAGTCGCAGATCATTCATCGCGCGTACCCAGTGGTCGGCCTCGACAAGTTCGATCTCAATCTGCCCGTTCGGATCGTCAGCAGCTGCTTCCAGGCCCGCCTTCATTACTTCTGCATCAGCCAACTTCGAGGCTCGCAACGAGTCGTCGGTGTAACGACGAAACTCCGTCGCCGCAATGGGGTCGTCCAGGTAACCATCAGGCAACAGCCGCCTAGCCACGGGATTGTCTGGCGGCTCCGGAGCAACACCGGTCAGCCCCTCGAGCCCAAGCTCCTTGGCTAGCGGATCAATCGCTGGACTGTCGGCATCCTCAGGGCGGCGCAGGACATCCGAGAGTTCGTCGATCAATTGACCCAGCAGCATCTGTTCGACTGGTTCGAGTTGAGTCGTCAAGCGGTCGCCGACCCGCTGGAATGCATGCGCCACTAGCTATCTCGTTCCATGGTTGCCCACAGTCCGTACGAATGCATCGCCGCCACATCCCGCTCCATCTCTTCCAACGTTCCAGAATTGACGGCGGTCTTGCCTTCGTTGTGGACCTTCAGCATCAGTTGCTGTGACTTTTCTTTTGAGTAGTGGAAGTACGTCATGAATACATAGGTGACGTAGGACATCAGATTTACCGGGTCGTCCCACACAATGCAGGCCCATGGTTTGTCTGTCTCGGTGACCTCCTCGGTCAACGGTTCAGCAATTTCGAACGGGGCCGCAGTCACGTAGCCGATAATTCCACACTCTGGGGGATCCACGGGTTGCGTAGTGTGGACCTGTGAACTCAGAATCCTCGCCGAGTGACATTAAGTGGCGGATCCAGGTGCCCCCGCGCAGCGAAGATCTCCCTGAACCACCGCTACTCGATCAGATCCGACAATCTGTGATCGGCGATGACCAACTTGTGGATGGGCCATTCGGTCTGACCCGCGTGACCTACGCCGACTACACGGCGAGTGGCCGTGCGATCGGCTTCATCGAAGACTTCATCCGTACCGAAGTATTGCCGCAGTACGCGAACACCCACACGGAAAGCAGTGGCACAGGCCTTCAGACCACGATCTTTCGTGAGGACGCGCGCGCGCTGGTGGCCCAGGCCGTCAATGCCGACGACGACTACGCAGTGATCTTCGCGGGTTCTGGCACAACCGGGGCAATCGATCGACTCATCGGCATCATGAACTTGCGCATCCCTGCCGAGCTAGACAGCAGGTACCAGTTCACCGAACAGATTCCGCGCAATGAGAGACCAGTTGTCTTCATTGGTCCGTTTGAGCACCACAGCAACGAATTGCCCTGGCGCGAATCGATCTGCGATGTCGTGCGGATTCCCGAGGACGCTGACGGCCATATTGATCAGGCAGCCCTGCGCGAACAACTCCAGCGATTCAGCGATCGAACACTGAAGATCGGCTCGTTCAGCGCCGCTAGCAACGTCACCGGGATCGTTAGCGACACCAACGGGATCAGTCGCCTGCTCCACAGCCATGGGGCGCTCGCGTTCTGGGATTTTGCCGCCGCCGGACCGTACGTCGAAATCGAGATGCGCCCCGGTGGTGATCACGAAGCGGCAAAGGATGCGGTATTCCTCTCGCCACACAAGTTCATCGGCGGCCCGGGAACGCCAGGAGTACTAGTTGTCCGACGCGACCTACTGACCAATCGGGTTCCCGACGTTGTCGGAGGCGGAACTGTCACCTACGTCAACGCCGACGATCACCAGTACGTCGAGGACCCGATCCGCCGTGAGGAAGCGGGTACACCGGCGATCGTCGAAGCGATCCGTGCCGGATTGGTCATGCAACTGAAGGCCGCAGTCGGAGTCGACACGATCCGCGCTCACGAGGATGACTATCTGCAGCGTGCGTTATCGGCCTGGGACGGCCATCCCAACATGGACATCTTGGGCAACAGGAAAGCAGAACGACTTTCGATCATCTCGTTCACCGTCCGCACTCCCACTGGCAAGTACCTGCACCACAACGCCGTCGTCGCGATGCTCAATGACCTCTTCGGCATCCAGGCTCGTGGCGGTTGCTCATGCGCAGGGCCATACGGGCACGCATTGCTCGGCGTCGACATTGAACGCAGTCGCGAATTCGAAAGGGAAGTCTCACGCGGATGCGAGGGCATCAAACCGGGATGGACTCGAATCAACTTCAACTACTTCATTTCCGAAGCGGTCTTCGACTACATCGTGAGAGCTGTCGCCTTGATCGCCAGCCACGGCTGGCGCATCCTTGATCAATATCGGTTCGATCCGGTGACGGGGATCTGGCAACACTCATCACCCCGACGTGGCATTCCTATGCACCTGCACGACGCGCACTACGACGCTGATGGGCACTTGCAGTACCCCCATCGAGACCAGCACGGCGACGAGGCTCTGCTCAGCACCCAGCTTGCAAACGCGCAAGCCATCCTCCTTGGCGCGCAACCGCTTGGGCCAACCGAACCAACTGAAGCCGACCTCGCTGCCTTCGGGCTTGACCCTGCGGGATTCGAGACGCTGAGATGGTTCGAATTGCCGTCCGGGAGCCTTTCGCCGACGGGAAACGGACTCGGCGCCGATTGAGCTAGCTGGCCCGAACCGTGAAGCTCCCGCTGTACGTCGTGAGGTACCGCGCAGTTCCGACAACCTTGATCCGGTACACGCTGCGCTTAGCCGACTGCTTCACGGAGGTCTTGTAGCCACCCGATCCTGCGGTCTTGACCGTGTTGACGGTCTTCCACTTGCCGCTCTTTTTGACCTGAAGTTTGATTCGAACGCCTGCGCGCGCAGGGCTGACTCCGCCCTTGATCGTGACCTTGCGGCCCTTCTTCCCGGACTTCTTCGACACCTTGACGCTGACTGCCTGGCCGCGCGGGCCATCCGGCGCGGAGAAAGGCAATGTCCGGGCGATCTCTCGAAGCGGCGCCCACTGGCTCGACTGCTCCCCGCCGATGGTCCATGTCGCAATTCCATTGAGCCCATACTTGCTGGCGATTCGTGCGCGAGCGTCGACTGTTGCGGCATCTGGCAACCAAGCGCTGCGACTGACACGGCAAGCGCCGTACGTGACCGTGTAGTTGAAGTAGCGCTCCTGGGATGCGCCGTCGCGTTTCCAACTACTTTCGGGAACACCACTGATGGCTGTCCCGATGTTCTTGGAGTCGTAGACCTTCTGTGCCGTCGAGGGACAACCCGAACCGGACGTTCCCTTTACCCAGTCACGACCATAAGTCGGGGTACCAAGCTGGACCTTTGATGGCGGTAAGACGCTGACGGCGTACGCAGCAACCTTCTCGACCCAGGACAGCGGGCCGCCAATCGGTCCCGGAGTACTCCACGAGTAGTCGTACGCCATGATGCGCAGCTTGTCGATGTACGGCTCGATTCCAGCCCAGTCGTACACCCAGTAGTTGTTGCCGGCCACACCCATTGGAGGCACCGACACCGCGAGTTGTTTACCGCGCGCGTGCAGCTGCGAGCCGAGAGCGGCGACAAATGCCACCCATGCAGGACGGGTGGCGTCCCACGTCGACTGCCCATCGCTGAAAGCAAACTTCTCGAAGTCGAGGTCAATACCGTCATAGCCGTTGGCGGTCACCAGATTCACGATCTGGGATACGAAGGCAGCTCGTTTGGTGGTGCTCTTCATGACCGAACTCAGGTGACCAGCGCCCGTGCCGTCTGTAATGGAGGGCAGGATCGCGACACCCCGCCCCCGCAGCGTCGCCAGATTTGAAGCCCGCGACCCCGAACTCAGCGAGTTGTTCTGGATCGTGACGCGCGACGGAGTCGATGTGCTCTTGGCGGCGTTGTGCCAGAACGGCGAGATGTCATTGAATAGGTCCGCATTTGCGACAAAAGCATCCACTGATGAAGCAGTCGTCCAGTAAGGCAGCCAGCCACTCATCATCCGCTTCGGGACACCACCCGAGCTCGGAACAACCGCACCCGCAGGCGAGGCAGCAGGCAACGCAACAAGTCCAACGGAACACGCAAGAATCGCAGTGCCAACAATCCGCAGGATTCGGGCGCGATGACGGCGCGGCGTCACTGCCCGCGTCGTGTCAGTCGTTCCCATTCAAGCCTCCCGGCAAGATCCATCCCTATTGGCTATCGGCAACGTTACGTCACCACTTTGCGCCGATCCGCGTCGAGATGACAGGTATTTGTCGAAAATTTGACCAAACCGAAATCGGAATGCCCGTTGCGGCGGACTCGGGCAGTTAACGTGCCAGGCATGACTTTGCGTCGCTATTCCCTCCCCGTGGTCGCCGGTCTTGCTGTTTGTGTCGCGGCCACAACGCTGAGCGCTCCGGCCGCGATGGCCGCGAAGGACCCCGAATCCTCCGTCTCGCAGCGGCTAATCACCAACGGCGAAGCCGCGATGCGCACCGGTTCGGTAGTCAGTCAGCCAAGCCAAAGGGCACTCGTCGATTCCGCCTCAGCCAATGCCCGAATCTCACAGCTCGTCCCGGCGCGATCCATCACGAAGGCCTTCCGCAAGGCCGTGGGGTCGAACTACGCAGGGCGGATCATCGACATCGACACGGGCGCCGAACTGTGGTCGCGGCGCTCAACAACCGGCCTACTGCCAGCCTCCAACATGAAGATCGTGACTGCAGTCAGCGCGCTGAAGACCCTGGGACCCGACAAGACGTTCACCACTCGGGTCGTGTCACTTGGCAAGGGAAAGGTGGCCATCATCGGTGGCGGCGACGCCACGCTGTCGCGAACGGGCCTGGCAAAGCTCGCGCAAAGCGCGGCGGCGGTCATCAATTCCCGACCTGACCTGCTGCCCGATGTGACGACGCCCGCGCCTTACCGACCAGCCACGTGCATCCGAAAAGGCAAGCGCGTCAAGTCCACCAAGAAGAAGCCATGCAAGCTTGTGCGTCCGGGCCCGCGTCGGGCGGTATCGGTCTTCGTCGATGACTCCCTATACCCCGCACCACGCCGACCATCCGGTTGGCGTGGGGGCTACGAACCGACGGTTGTCCGCCCGGTGCGCCCGCTGGGTATCGACGGCGACTACTCCATGGATTCGTCGGCGAATGCCGCTGGGTACTTTGGTTCGGCGCTGAAGTCATACGGCCTTACTGGCACCTTCGCCGGTCGCGCCAGTGGAGCCGGTGCCGAACAACTTGGCACTTACTCCGGGAGCACGCTCGCCGACCAGGTCAAGTACATGCTTCAGGTCAGCGAAAACAACATCGCTGAAATGTTATTCCGCAATGTTGCGGTTGCGAAGGGTTACGTGCCGAACTGGACGAACAGTTCGCGTGCCGCAACTGAGGTCCTAGGTTCATTGGGCATCCCCTTGTCATCGGTCTCCCTGACCAGTGGCAGCGGAGTGAGCCGAAATGACCGGCTGACGCCAGTTGCGCTGACCACGATCTTGCAGCGGGTCGCTGATGCCACTACCTACCCCGAACTAGCGCCGGTCTACTGGGGGCAAGGAATGCCGCTCGCCGGAATCTCAGGAACGCTTTCCGCAGGCGCCGGGCGGTTCACTACGAACCCCACCAAATGTGCGCGCGGCCTGCTGCGTGCCAAGACCGGAACTTTGTTCGACACCATCGGACTCTCAGGGCTCGCGGTGGGTAAGGACGGGCGACTGAAGGCGTTCTCTTACCTAGTGAACTCGCGGCCACAGAAGGTGTCACCGTTGACCACTCGTCGAAACGTCGACAAACTCGCGGCAACCGTCACCGGCTGCTACTAGACCGACAGCAAGCCAAGGCAGGTCCTCGTCTGACACGCTAATCCGTTGTGAGCCCTGTCGAACACGAATTACCCGTCGTCGACAGCGATCCACACCTCACCTGGCGCGTTCTACTCGTTGTTCCGGTCGTGGTGGGAGCGATCACTGGCGCGCTCGTCGGACTCTTAGTTCGGGTCATCGAGGACTTCCTTCTTGACCGTGTTGTCCTCGGCCTGCCTGGTTTGTGGTTCGCGATTCCATGCATCGGAGTCTTCGTTCTCACCCGGTTCGCACTGGTCAAAGTTGCAGGCACCACGAAGCCGGGAACAGCGGAGTTGTATCCGTACTACTACCACCATCCCGACGAGCGCTACCCGGTTAACCAGGCGCCTGGCCGGATTCTGTCCGGGGCAACAACCGTGGGCCTTGGCGGCTCTCAAGGCCTTGAATCGCAGTCTGTCCTGATTGGCAGCAGCATCGGGATTCTGCTTCGCAGAATCTTTCGGAAGCGGCTGAGTTACCTGGCGCGGCCCGAAGGCAGGAATCTGTTGCTCGTGTGTGGCGCAGCCGCCGGAATCGCGACGGTGTTCTCCTCACCAGTTCTTGGCGCGTTCTACGGACTCGAAATGCCGTTTCGCAATCGGCTCGATGCGCGCCGACTTGTGCCCGCCGTACTCGCTGCCGGTGCATCTTTTGCTGCTGCGAGTCTGACGCACAATGCACGTTCTTTGATGACCTACGAACCTCACGAAATCGGCGTCAAGGAAGCGATCGGAGTGCTGATCGTCGGTGCGTTGTGCGGGGGTGGCGCACGCGGTTTCGTGTGGGTGATGAGCCGGACCCGTGACTTCAAGAACGGGCCTTCGCCATGGCTACGAGCTAGCGTTGCAGGTGTCGTTCTCAGCCTGCTGGCAATGACCGCCTGGACGATCACGGGTGCAGCAATCACAGCTGGGCCGGGCTATGTCGCAAGTAACTGGGCGTTGCCGCCTATCGGAGAATCCCCCGCCATCCTGCTGCTACTCGCAGCGCTGATCATCCGACTCGCCTCAGTCCTGCTGAGTGTTGCAGCCGGCGGCGGTGGCGGTGTCTTCACGTCGATGGCCGTTAACGGAATCCTGCTCGGAACTCTTGTCGCGGGCCTGCTCGGGCTCGAGAATCCAACGTTGCTGGCACTCGCTGGAGCCTGCGCGTTCCTCGGCGCGGGCTACCGGCTGCCACTGGCAACAGCAGGGCTTCTCGCTGAGATCTCGGGCAGCGCGATGCCGATCGCACTTGGAATCATCGCGATCGGCATCGCCATGGTGTGCATGGGATCAACCTCTGCCTCACCGACCCAAACGGATGCCCGCAGCGTGTAAGCGCTTCCGTCCTACGGAGCCATTGAGTAGGCGCCGTCATACGACAGCACCTCAGCAACAAACGTGGCCTCCGATTCGGCATCAACCACTGGATGTTTGATCAAAGCAAGCGCCTTGTCGCGCTGGGCCTCGGTCGCTGCGGGCTGCGAACTCAACGACAGCGCGTACTGGCTGAAGTCCTTCACAAAGACGGCGAAAATCCGATCGATGTGGGCCGGCGTCAAATCGCTGCAATCCGACACACTCGATTCGCGCTTACCTCCAGGCTCGCCATCGATGGCCAAGGCTGCCGATTCACAAACAAGTTGCGCGTACACAACCTGCGTGAACAACTGGCCAATATCCAAGAGGAAGTCCAGGTCCGCGGACTGCTCCTTGCTCGGTGGATTCGTCGCAACCAAGTCGCCTAATGCATGCATCTGCTCGATGAAGGTCGCGACGTTGGGCAAGGTTGCGAACCGCGCAAATGCCGGACGGGGATCATGGAACGGAATCTTCGACAGACCACTCGCCGACCCTTGAGCGAACAGGTAGTCATCGTCCGCGGCTTCGTTGCGGGCAGGCACGGGCGCGTACTGCTCGCCTTGCCCGATGGCTGCGGTCAAGTACTGCGGCAGGAACTTCAAAGCAAGCGCCAGGTTGACGTGGACGGTTCCTTCGAGCTTTGGCAGCGCCCGAATGTGGCTGACCGCCTGCTCAAAGTAGGTGTCCTTCTCGAAGCCCCGAGCAGCAATGACGTCCCACAGCAGGTCGATGACACGTTCACCTTCCATCGACACCTTCATCTTCGTGATCGGATTGAAGAGCAGGTACCGGCGGTCATCAGGTGACGCACTGCGGAAGTAGTCAGCAGATCGAACGGCGTACAACTTCATCGCGATCAACCGGGCGTAGGCGTCAGCCAGCATTCGACGAACGTGCGGGAACTCCGTGACAGCCTTGCCGTACAAGATCCGATTGTTGGCGTGGGCAACTGCCTCGTAGAAGGCGTGTTCGCTGATTCCGATACTGGCCCAGCCGAGGTTGACCTTGCCGACGTTGATCGTTGCTAGCGCCGCATCCCACGCAGCCTTGCCGGTATGCAGGATGTCTTCTGATGCCACGGGGTACTTATCGAGTCGGAATGCTGAGACGTACATCGAACCGTGGACAACATTTTTCTGCAGCGAATACGCGGCATGCTGCGTATCGACCAGGAAGAAGACGTACTCCCCGGGGCGCTCCGGATCGTCATCAGCGAACTTCCCGAACACGCTCAGACGTCCGGCCACGTTGCCATTGCCGATGTAGTACTTGGGCCCAGTCGCGTACCAGCCACCCTTGCCATCTGACTCAAGAATCATGTCCGTCGAGTAGATGTCTGCACCATGCGTCTGCTCGGACAATCCGAACCCGAAGAGTGCGCCGTCAGCGAGCAATTCACCAACAAGCTTCTTCGCGTCGTCGTTGTCGCTCGTCCAAACCGGTCCGAGCCCGAGGACGCTGACCTGCCAGGCGTACCAATGGTCGAGCGAATAGAAACCCAGGATTTCGTTCAGTTCGTTGATGCGCGCTGTGTCCCAGCGGGTCTGCGGGGAACCGTCGAGGAGATCTCCGACCGCAGCAGGCGTTGCCACCCCAGCGAAGATCCCTTCACGGGCAATGAAGTCAACAAAGTCCGTGTACCACTCTGCAGCGTGATACTCCGACTTCAACGTCGCCTTGCCCTTGTTCTCGAAGAACTTGACGAGAGCCTGCATCTGTTTGCGCGACTCTTCGTCAAGGTAGGTCGGGTCGTAGTTGGATGGGTTGAACAAGAGGCTTGCCACGATCGACTCCTCGCCGAAGACTGTGCTGCGTTCTGTGGGCTGCGCAGCTATATGTCGATTCCATCAGCATCAAGTCGCCAGGACAATGACTGCGTCAGGAATTCATTCCCGAAACAAGGGTAACTACAAATAATTGAAAATTGAACTATGGGGTCCAACTGGAAGGAATTCCCACTCGGAGGAGCATCCCCGGCACACCCGCGAGTAACGCGCGTTACGAAGCCTTCGACGCCGAAGTTGGCGCTGCCGCCTTCTTCGGTGTCGGGCGCTTGATCGACGCCGGCGTTGGGGTCACCTTCGGGGTGGGCTTCTTGGCGGGCTCATCAGTGGCGGCCTGCGCACCGCTGGCCTGCGCCGACGCTTCCTTGGCGGGTGGCACTACTACTTCTTCAATAGTCTCTGCCGCGACGTACGCGCTCTCCGACGTCGTCACTGCCGCCTTGTCAGCGGCCTCAGCCGTGCGTGCTGCTGCCTGTTCGGCTGCTTCGGCCAATTCTGCTGCTGCGTCAGCGGTCTTGCGCGCCGCGAGATCGGCAGCATGACTGCCTGTGCGTGCTGCGGCGTCGGCAACTTCACCTGCAGTTGCGGCTGCAGCGGTTGCCTTCTCAGCCGTCTTGGCGACCGTAACTGCGGCACTCTCCGCGACGTCCGCAGTCCGCGCAGCGGTTGATGCGGCCACTGCCGAAACACCGTCCGCGGCACCTTCGACTACCCGCGACACCTTGGGTGCGGCTTGGGTTCGCCGGTATGCGATGTATCCCGCGGCGGATGCGGCAACTGCTGTCAAGGCCATCAGCGACTTCTTCATACGTCGTTCCTAC
This sequence comes from Candidatus Nanopelagicales bacterium, assembly GCA_030157755.1. Classification (GTDB taxonomy): domain Bacteria; phylum Actinomycetota; class Actinomycetes; order S36-B12; family UBA10799; genus UBA10799. The sequence goes on along the minus strand of JAOAUD010000174.1, from coordinate 13,489 downwards.
CCTGCGATCGACAATTTCGCTAGGGCTTTGCGGGGATTCATTCCCACGGGTGGCCAATCAGACAGCTACGTTCTCAGCCTGCTTCTTCAATGAGCGAACCCGGAATGACGCAATGATTTCGAAGATTCCGAGGACAACGAGCCAGATTCCGACAACCAATGTGAGGACCGTCAGCGATGCGATTGGCCAAATCAGCACAACACCACCGGCGATGATCCCGAGAATTCCGAGGAAGATCACAACACCGCCGCCCTGGTCACTAGCGCCGACCGCGATCTGAACGATGCCGCGCATGATCCACCAGATTCCGATGAAGAGCGTCAGCAAAGCAATCCGGTCCTCAGCGCTGTCGAGGCAGATCAAACCCAACACGATTCCGATAACGCCGGTAATTGCGTTCAGCACGCGACTGATCGTTTCAAGCTGTTTGTCGAATGCCTGCGCGAGCTGAATAACACCGCTGACCAAAAGCCAGATTCCAAAGATGATGGCAGCGACGTTGACCGCAGTGAAAGGGCGAACGAGAACGACCACACCAACAATCAGGCTGATGATTCCGAGCAGCAACACAACCCACCAAGCGCGCCCGATGCGGTCCAACAGCGCCTTCTGCTCGGCCGGTGAGATCGAAGTGTCTTCGACGACCACGGTCGCGCCCTCTGGCTGACCCTGTGGCTGGCCCTCTGGCTGACTGGGAGTTGTCACAACTGTCTCCATCCATCGACTGCGAGCTAGGCGGGAACTTCAATGCCCGTGGGACTGCACCAATCCCGAATGGATCTCAGCAGATATGCCCCTGCCGGGGGCCCCGCGACACGCACGAGAGTCCCGGGTTCTTCCCTGCAATCCGTTGACTAATCGCCGTCCGAGCCGCCACCTGGCGGCAAACCGTCGTAGATCGCCTTGCAGTCCGGACAGATGGGGAACTTGTTCGGATCGCGGCCGGGCACCCACACCTTGCCGCACAGTGCGATCACCGGCTCGCCAGTCATCGCACTCTCCAGCACCTTCTCCTTGCGGACGTAGTGCGCGAACCGATCATGGTCACCGTCGTCGGTGAACTCACTAGTGCGCTCGTCGATCAGCGTGTCCGTGCCGAGTCCAGGGGAATCTAGCGGTGCCAAAGTGGGAGTTGGGTCGCTCATAGCGGGGAGTTTAGGGCCGAATTCCGCTTGTGCACCAGCGGCACTCGCAGGGGCCGCTGACGTATTGCTGTTACGCAGGGCTATCTCTTAACAATTCCAGCGGGCAAGTGGGTGAACACTGATCCGAACGCAGAGGGTAGTTGCCTAGTGGTCTGCCTCACAGAAAGACCGCCAACCGATTGGGCGCGTCGTTCCAAGCCGATATTCACGCAGAGTGGTATTCCCAGGCTTTTCCTCCGGTTTTCCCCATTGTTTCCACAACTTGTGGACAGATGACTGTTACCCGCTGCACAATCGCACCTGAACGGTCGATGCCTAAATCAGCCGTTTGTATGACCTCAATTCCTCTCACGCTAAGTAGTGTCTTTCTCACGCGGTGTGCCGACTCGGTTACACAGCGGGAGCAAGACAGCAGTCCGGTCGGTTCAATCCGAATCGACGCAGAGTAGTTATCTCGGCCCTCGACAGGAGGCACGAATGCCACAGCAGCCGTTGTCGCAGGTTCCAGCTGATGCCACATGGGAATGGCAAGAGCAAGGAGCCTGTCGGGAAGCAGATCCCGAGCTGTTCTTCCACCCACAGAACGAGCGGGGGCTCGCTCGACTCCGACGTGACCGTGCTGCCAAGGCAGTGTGTGCTCGTTGCGATGTCCGCATTGAATGCGCGGACTACTCAATCCGATCCCGCGAGCCATATGGCGTCTGGGGCGGACTCACCGAAGAAGAACGCGAGCGCATCTACGTACGTATTGCACTCGCACAGTTCCCGCGGCAGCGCGGAGAAGGCGCAGTAGCAGCCGCCGAGGAGATCGCAAATGCGGTGTCGGCGACGTCTCTGGGAGTTGTTTCCTAACTCCCCCATATTCAGCCGGTGGCCTTCAGCGTGATAGCACGTTGGAGGCCACTTGCTTGTCCTACACCCGACTAGAGACCCTGAGCTGATCGGATCTGGTCGAGGATCTTGGCCATGATCGTGGTGGCGTCGTAATCCTTCGGCGTGAAGACGGCCGCAACCCCGTGTGAAAGAAGTTCAGCGGCGTCGGCCTCCGGGATGATCCCGCCGACAACAACAGGCACGTCGTCGAGGCCCGCATCCTGCAGGCCCTTCACCACATCGGGAACAAGTTCCATGTGCGAGCCGGACAGAATCGACAGGCCCACACAATGGACGTCTTCCTCAATTGCCGCCGCCACGATCTGTGCCGGTGTGAGTCGAATTCCCTGGTAGATCACTTCGAAGCCACAGTCGCGTGCACGCACGGCGATCTGTTCGGCACCATTCGAGTGCCCATCGAGACCTGGCTTGCCGACTAGTAGACGAACCCGACCGCCGAGCTGTTCACCAGTCTCCTTGACCGCCTGACGGACCTTCGCGAGTTCTTCGCCGGCTTCGGCAACGCCAACCACACCAGCGACTCCGGTGGGTGCGCGGTACTCGCCGAATACCTCCCGCAGTGCCCCAGCCCATTCGCCAGTGGTTACGCCGACACGGGCACACGCAAGTGATGCGGCCATCAGGTTCTCGTCAGTCTTCGCGGCATCGCGAAGTGCGCTCAACGCGGCATCAACTGCTTCGTTATCGCGACCCTCGCGCCAGAGCTTGATCGACGCGATCTGGTCCGCTTCGACCGCTGCGTCCACGGTCATGATCGCGGTTTCGAGATCGGAGAGCAGTGGGTTCTCTTCAGTCGTGGTGAACCTGTTGAGACCGACAACGATGTCCTCGCCAGCCTCGATGTGGGCGCGACGTTCCGCATGTGAGGACACGAGTTGCTGCTTCATGTAGCCGGATTCGACTGCAGCGACCGCTCCCCCCATGGCCTGCACACGGTCGATTTCTTCACGCGAAGCCTCGACCAACTCAGCGACCTTCGACTCAATCACCTTCGAACCTTCGAAGATGTCTTCGTACTCGAGCAGATCGGACTCGAACGCCAACACCTGCTGGATCCGCAACGACCACTGCTGGTCCCAGGGACGCGGAAGGCCAAGGGCCTCATTCCAGGCGGGCAACTGAACAGCGCGCGCACGAGCATCCTTCGACAGCGTGACGGCGAGCATCTCAAGCACGATCCGCTGAACGTTGTTCTCTGGCTGCGCTTCCGTCAGGCCCAGCGAGTTGACCTGAACGCCGTAACGGAACCGGCGCTGCTTCGGATCAGTCACGCCGTACCGCTCGAGGGTGAGCTCGTCCCACAACTGGACGAACGCACGCATCTTGCACATTTCTTCAACAAACCGGACTCCGGCGTTCACGAAGAACGAGATCCGAGCGACCACTTCGCCGAAACGATCAGCCGGGACCTGGCCGGAATCTCGAACCGCATCAAGCACGGCAATCGCTGTGCTCATGGCGTAGGCGATTTCCTGAACCGGCGTGGCACCCGCCTCTTGCAGGTGATAGCTGCAGATGTTGATGGGATTCCACTTCGGAATCGTGTTCACCGTGTAGGCAACCATGTCGGTGATCAGGCGCAGCGATGGCCCGGGTGGGAACACGTAGGTGCCGCGCGACAAGTACTCCTTGATGATGTCGTTCTGCGTGGTGCCCTGGAGCTGATCAGGAGTTGCCCCTTGCTCTTCGGCAACCGTTTGATACAGCGACAACAGCCACATGGCGGTGGCGTTGATCGTCATCGCGGTGTTCATCTCACCGAGCGGGATACCGTCGAAGAGTTCACGCATGTGACCGAGGTGCGCCACTGGCACGCCCACCTTGCCGACCTCGCCGCGGGCAAGATCGCTGTCGGGGTCGTACCCGGTCTGAGTTGGCAGGTCGAACGCAACCGATAGACCTGTCTGACCCTTGGCCAGGTTGGTCCGGTACAGCTTGTTCGATTCGACTGCGGACGAGTGGCCCGCATAGGTCCGCATGAGCCACGGACGATCTTTCGAATGACGAGCTGGAGTCTGCGATCCCTTATCTGCCATGGGATTCAGGGTAGACGGTGAGGCAGATCACCTAGCAACCTGCGTCGACTACTCGTAGTCGTAGAAGCCCTTACCCGCCTTGCGACCGAGCTCACCAGCAGCCACCATCCGGCGGATCAACTCCGGCGGAGACCAGGCCTCGTTCTGGGTGTCGGCGTACACATTTGCTGATGCATTGGTCAAGATGTCTAGGCCGGTGAGATCGGCCGTCTGCAATGGACCCATCGGGTGACCGAACGCATAGCGGCACGCAGTGTCGACGTCCTCCGCCGACATGATGCCGGTCTCCACGAGTCGGACGGCCTCCATGCACAGCAGAGTGATCAGTCGCGTCGTCACGAAACCTGCAACATCGCGATTCACAACCACGACGGTCTTTCCGACGTTTTCGGCGAAGACTCGAGCACGCTCGAGTGACTCGTCCGAGGTCTTGTAGCCGCGAACCAGTTCGCACAGCTTCATCATCGGCACGGGCGAGAAGAAGTGCGTTCCGACGACCGATTCCGGCCGCTCGGTCACGGCGGCAATCGTGGTAATCGGAATCGCCGATGTGTTCGTCGCCAGCAAGGCATCCGGCTTACAGATGCGGTCTAGCTCGGTGAATAGTTCCTTCTTGACGTCAACATTTTCGAAGATCGCCTCCACAACAATGTCGGCTTCTGCGGCCGCACCGAGGTCCGTGGTCGTGGTGATGCGGTCCAGCGCTGCGTCCACATCGCTGTCACTGATGGCGCCCTTTTCGGCGAATTTCCGCAGCGACTTCTCGATTCCAGCGACTCCGCGCGCGAGCGCTTCATCGGTGACGTCGCGCAAGGTGACGTCGTATCCGCCAACCGCCGAAACCTGCGCGATACCGGAACCCATGAGACCTGCACCAATGATTGCAATCCGTTCAGCCATAAGTGGCAGCCTAAATTGCGCCGTACGAGGACCATCGTGCGGGGGCGCGCGGGGTCAGCTCGCCAACAGCTGCGCCGAACCCGGCTCAGGCGTCGATTCGGCGGATGTCCCCACCGAGACCTGTCAGGTCTTCAACGAAGTTCGCATATCCACGGTCAATATGAGTGACGTCAAAGACGGTAGTGACGCCCTCGGCGACGAGCCCCGCCAACACCAGACCCGCACCTGCGCGTACATCCGTGGCTTCAACGGGTGCGCCGGACAGGCCTTCACAACCTCGAACCAGAGCGTGATGACCATCAGTACGGACGTCCGCCCCGAGCCGGCGCAACTCCTGCACGAAGCGGAAGCGGGCCTCAAACAAGTTCTCAGTCACCATCGCCGCACCTGACGCGATCGAATTGAGGGCGATGAACTGCGGCTGCAGGTCTGTTGGGAAACCTGGGTAGGGCAAGGTGACGACATCAACAGCCTTCGGGCGGTCTTCCATCATGACGCGGAAGCCGTCACTGCCGACGTCGATGTGCGCACCGGCCATCACCAGTTTGTCTAGCGCGATCTCAAGATCGCCCGCACGTGCGTTCGCAATCATCACGTCGCCTTGGGTGATGGCCGCAGCGACTGCCCAGGTCCCGGCAACGATCCGGTCAGGCACGGTCGCGTGGGTTGTCGGCTGTAACCGATCCACACCATGAATTTCCAAAGTGGCCGAGCCAATGCCGCCGATCTGCGCACCCATCGCAACCAGCATGTTGCACAAATCAACGATTTCGGGCTCGCGCGGAGCGTTGTCGATGACGGTGGTCCCCTTCGCCAAGACCGAAGCCGTCAGCAGGTTCTCCGTCGCCCCGATACTCGGGAAGTCCAGCCAAATCGAGGCCCCCTGCATGCGATCGTGAGCGGTCGCGATCAGGTAGCCATGTTCGTTGTGGACTTCGACACCGAGTCGATTGAGTCCAGAGATGTGCAGGTCGAGCCCACGTGATCCGATCGCATCCCCACCCGGCACTGCCACTTCTGCTCTATTGCAGCGCGCCACCAATGGTCCAAGAACGCAGATCGACGCACGCATTCGCCGGACGAGGTCATAGTCGGCTTGATGGTGCAACTGCTCGGGAACATCAATCCGCAAAGTTGCCGTAACTAGGTCGTGGTCCACTTCGCAGCCGAGCCGACGCAGCAGTTCGGCCATGACTGACACATCCAGAATTTCGGGAACCGCAGTGATCGTTGTAGTCCCCGGGGCCAGCAAGGCTGCGGCCATCAACTTGAGCACGCTGTTCTTGGCTCCCGTTACCGAAACAGTGCCTAACAGCCGATTCCCGCCTGTGACCTCGAACGCTTCCACAAGCGGCGAGGATACGCCCATTTCGCGGCGAGGCTACGCTGATTGGATGGTGAACCTCACGCGGATCTACACGCGAACCGGCGATGACGGCACAACTGCGCTCGGTGACTTCTCCAGAACCCGGAAAACGGACCCCAGACTGATCGCCTACGCCGACGTCGACGAGGCAAACTCGGCGATCGGCGTCGCCGTCACGCTGGGCGATCTGCCCACAGATGTTGTCACCACACTCACCCGAATCCAACATGACCTGTTCGATGTCGGGGCGGATTTGTGCACTCCCCTCGCAACGGGTGATTCAACAGACGGGGCAACCCAAACAACTGCACTGCGCGTTGAACCCGACTACATCGAACGCCTTGAAGTTGCCTGCGATCACTACAACGCGTCGCTTGAACCTCTGCGAAGCTTCGTCTTGCCCGGCGGGACCGCGGGGGCAGCGTTACTTCACGTTGCCCGCACGACCACACGGCGCGCGGAGCGCTCGGCCTGGGCTGCGCTCGATGAGTATCCGGAAACGGTGAGCCCGCTGCCCGCCAAATATCTCAATCGATTGTCGGACTTGCTCTTCATCCTCAGCCGTTACGCCAACCTCGAGGTTGGCGACGTGTTGTGGGTGCCGGGGAGCAGTCGCGAGGATTCCTAGACCTTCGCCCTGTTCGACTCGAGCTTCTTCACCTTGCTGAAGACGTAAACGGTTCCGCCGCCAACATTCAGGCCCTTGCGCGACCAGTTCCCATGCTTGCTGCTCGTGGTGGTTGCGATCTTCGTTGTCTTGCCGTTCTTGCGCTTGTAGACCGTCACGGTCTGCTTGCCCTTGTACGTCTTGCCGCTGAGATCCACCTTGCGCTTTGATCCGCTGCCTTTAACCTTCGTGACGTTGGTCGATACTCCGAGAACCTTCAGTCCCGTAGTCCCGGAATCGCCAATGTAGGCGCCGTTGTTGAACTTCGCGTTTATCAGATTCGTTCCGACCATGAGCGCACCCGAGCAACTGCCCGATCCATTGGTGACCGCAGCGACACACAGGACCGACACCTGATTCAGCGGATTCGTGACGGTCAGTGTCACTGGGCCCGTGAGCGGTACGCCGTCGAACGTTGCCACGCTGACCCGGTAGGTGCTGCTGCGATTCCCAACTGGATTGCTCGGCATCGTCAGGACTGTGTTCGCCGGCCCGATCTTGGTGGTCACCGACTTGACGCCACCGTTTCCAACTCCGGACGTGTTGGTTGCTTGCAGTTGGTAGTAGTACGTCGTGTTGGCTGACAGACCCGTAATCGTGGAGGTCACCGAACGGGTCGTTGCAGTACCATCCGGCCAGCTGCCTGGGCTCACCGAGGCCGTCTGGCCGCCGCCTCCTTCCACAACTGCCTGCGAGGTTGAGTACCGCATGACCGCGGTGGTGGCAACGTCGTTCGGGTTCACCGTGCCTTGAACGGAAACTTCGTCGTCCTGGGTGAGGATGGCGATTGGGTTGCCCGTCGTAACTTGCGGTTCACCGCCGATAGCAAACGACTGCTCAGTACCGGTCACATTGCCTTGTCCGCTGCTCACCGCAGCGCAGTAGTAGTAGGTGGTCCCATACGCCAAGCCGGAAAGATTCGCCGAGAAGGCGAGGGTCCCGGAAACCTTGGAGGCAGGGGTGGCATCCACATGAGTTCCCTGCCGATTACATGCCTGTCCGGATGTTGTGGAGTAGAAGAACTCTGCATCGCTGACGGCAGCGTTGTTGGTCGTGGCGGTGCCATTGAGGGTTGCTCGTCCAGCGTTGATCGCTGTCGCAGCACCAGTGGTCACCGTGGGAAGACCCATCGGCGTGATCGTCACTGACCCATTTCCTGCCTGAGCGCCGGTGTCGAACGTGACGTTTGTGGCCGAGCCGGTCGCGTAGCTGGATCCGCCACCACCAGGCCCGCCGTATCCGTGCGACAGGACTCCGATCCCGCGTCCGGCGCCACCGCCACCGCCACCAAAGTAGCCGCCGCCTCCGCCGGCACCCGCGCGCTCATTCGCCGCGTAGTCGCCACCATTACCACCGAGTCCGGAGGCACCAGCGGTTCCGCTCGTTCCGTCGCTGCCTGTCACTGCCCCGCCAGCACCACCAGCAGATTGTGTTCCACCCTTGCCCGGCGAGCCATATCCGTAGGCGAGGATGCCATCAATGCCATCGGTGCCCGCCGGAGCGCCACCCTTTCCACCTGACTGGTCGCCTCCGCCGCCACCACCACCGGCGACGAACTTACGGTCACCAAGGGCACTGCCGCCGATGCGGATGTCAGACGCACCGCCGCCGCCGAAGTGATTCGTCCCCGTCGTCAAGCCTGAACCCGGGGCACCGCCGCCGTTCGATCCACCTGCCGAGTCGGAACCCTGCCCGCCAACGTTGACAACAATCGAGTCGCCTCCGGTAACTGGGAGCAGTGCAGCGACCGATCCGCCCTTGCCGCCCTTGTCGCCACCACCTTGTGCGCCCTTGATCTCCACACGCACAGTTGTTGCCCAAGAAGGCAACGTGTAGGTGTCGGTGCCCGGGGTCGTCTTCACGTACGGGGCCACATCAGCACTCGCCGGTGTCAGCGGAGCAATGAGGCCGATGCCCAGCCCAAGGACTACAGCACCAGCCGTGGGAAGCGCGACACGGCGCAACAGGTTTGGAGACAGGGACACGGCGCGTCCTCACACATCGACGGAAAGGTCACAGCCACCGTAAATCTGTGAGCGCGAGGACGCATTTCCTACATCCGAAACCGCGTTGTGTTCACCCGATCGGCGCATGCCGACAGCTGTGCTGCCCGCACGTTCGTTCGACTAGCGCTTCACAACCTTGAGGCGCGATTCAGCTCGAGCGATAGCAGCGATCTTGCCTGGGCCCTCATCGCTTGCCTGAGCTTCCGCAAGCAGATCTTCGGCCTGCTTGACATTAATCTCGTCGGCAAGTTCTGCGGACTCAGCGAGGATGATGACCTTACCGGCGTCCACAACGGCAAAGCCGGTGTGGACAGCGGCGTGGAGATCTCCACCCTCAGGCTGACGGATCAAAATCGGACCGTCCTTGAGCATCGCAAGCATCGGTGAGTGGCCAGGCATAACCCCGACCTCACCGTCATGCGTCTCGAAGGAAACAAGGGTCGCCTGGCCAGTCCAGACCTCACGGTCTGTCGCGACCAGTTGAACCTCGAACGGATCGGCCATGACTACTTGCCTGCCAACTTCGCTGCGTTGCGTTCGAGGTCTTCGATACCGCCACACATGAAGAACGCCTGCTCTGGCAGGTGATCGTATTCGCCATCACACAGCGCCTTGAATGCTGCGACCGTCTCGGTAACCGGGACGAACGAGCCTGGCTGGCCGGTGAATGCCTCAGCAACGAACATGTTCTGCGACAGGAAGCGCTCAATGCGGCGTGCACGGTTAACGATGATCTTGTCTTCTTCAGAAAGTTCATCGATACCGAGGATCGCAATGATGTTCTCGAGGTCCTTGTAACGCTGCAGGATCTCCTTCGTGCGCGCTGCTACGGCGTAGTGCTCTTCACCGATGTACTGCGCATCAAGCAACCGCGACGTCGAGTCCAGGGGGTCAACAGCGGGGTAGATGCCCTTTTCGGTGATTGGCCGCGACAGCGTGGTCGTCGCATCCAAGTGCGCGAAGGTCGTGGCAGGTGCGGGGTCAGTCAAGTCATCAGCAGGGACGTAGATCGCCTGCAGTGACGTAATCGAGTGACCGCGAGTTGAAGTAATCCGCTCCTGCAGCATGCCCATCTCGTCAGCCAATGTTGGCTGGTAGCCGACTGCCGATGGCATCCGACCGAGCAGGGTCGAGACCTCAGAACCTGCCTGAGTGAAGCGGAAGACGTTGTCAACGAACAGCAGCACGTCCTGCTTCTGAACGTCGCGGAAGTACTCCGCCATCGTCAGTGCGGTCAGTGCAACGCGAAGACGCGTGCCCGGCGGCTCATCCATCTGACCGAATACAAGTGCGGTCTTGTCGATGACGCCTGACTCGGTCATTTCCAGGAAGAGGTCGTTGCCCTCACGAGTGCGCTCACCAACACCGGCGAACACGGACACACCACCGAAGTTCTCAGAAACTCGGTAGATCATTTCCTGGATCAGAACGGTCTTTCCGACACCAGCACCACCGAACAGACCGATCTTTCCACCCTTGACGTAAGGCGTCAGAAGGTCGATGACCTTGATGCCGGTCTCGAAGACCTCTGTCTTCGCCTCAAGCTGATCGAAAGCGGGTGGTTGACGGTGAATGGGCCAGCGCTCCGTGATGTCCAGCGATGCCGCCGGTACATCGAGCGGAACACCCAAGGTGTTCCACACGTGACCCTTGGTGACGTCACCAACAGGCACCTCGATGGCGTTTCCAGTGTCGATGACTTCGGCGCCACGTGTCAGACCGTCGGTCGGCTGCATCGAGATCGCGCGAACCATGTTGTCACCGATGTGCAGTGCAACTTCGAGGGTAAGCAGCCGCGATTCGGGCTCCCCTTCAGTGTCGTCTGCATCGCCAAACGTGACTGTGGTGTGTAGCGCGTTGAAAATCTCGGGCATCGCCTCGGCCGGGAACTCGACGTCAACGACCGGGCCGGTCACACGAGCAACACGGCCTACTCCAACGGTGGTTTCCGCAGTAGCGGTCATCTTCTAACTCACTTCCCTTAGTTGGCGGATGACAGCGCGTCGGCTCCACCGACGATTTCGCTGATTTCCTGGGTGATCTCGGCCTGGCGGGCCTGGTTGGCTTGACGGGTGTAGCGCTTGATGAGGTCTTCGGCATTGTCGGTTGCAGATTTCATTGCTCGCTGGCGAGCGGCGTGCTCGCTGGCCGCCGACTCAAGCAGCGCAACGTGCATCAGGTGTTCGATCAGGCGTGGGAGCAGCGCATCAAGGGTCGTTTCTGCATCCGGCTCAAAGTCATAAAGCGGCCAGACCGGCTTACCACCCTTGTTTTCGCCACCGTGGATTCCTTCGCCGCTGGACGTGTCGACAACTTCATCGACAACTTCCAACGGGACCACACGAATAACTCGCGCTTCCTGAACCACGCGGTTGACGAAGTGCGTGTAGACGATATGGATCTCGTCAACGCGCTCCCCTTCGGGAAGTTCCACGAAGTCGTGCAGCAGTCGCGCTGCGATCTTCTTCGCGTCGTCGTACTTCGGGTTGTCGCTGAATCCCACCCAGGACGTCTCAATTGGGCGCTCACGGAACTTGTAGAAGCTGACACCCTTGCGACCGACGATGTAGTTGACCGGAGTCAACCCACGATCGCGAAGGCGCTTTGCAAGCCGCTCGGCTTCCTTGATGGCGTTCGACGAGTAAGCGCCAGCGAGGCCTCGATCAGCCGTGATCAACACGATGGCGGCACGCTGTGGGTTCTCCACTTCGTTGACCAACGGGTGTGTCACCTTGGCGTTAGAAGCTGCCAACGTCAAAGCCTCACGCAGGGCGAGGGCATACGGCTCTGTGGCCTTCACCGCTGCCTGCGCCTTCACGATCCGCGAAGAAGCAATCAGTTCCATGGCGCGCGTGATCTTCTTAGTGGACTGTGTGTCCCTAATCCGCTGGCGGAAAATCCGCTGTTGGGCACCCATGCTCTAGTTCCTGTCCTTCGTAGCGTTAGTTAGCCGCGGACCTTGCGAGTGACCTTGCCATGCTCGATCTCTTCGTCAGGCAGGGCTTCGGCTTCGGCTTCGTGACCGAGGAGCGTTCCCTCAGACGTGGTGAACCCGCGCTTGAAGTCGGCAAGTGACGATTCAAGGAGCGTGACTGTGTCGTCAGACAAATCCTTGGTCTCACGGATCGTCGTCAGGATTTCGCTCTTGTCGCGAGCCAAGTAGTCCAGGAACTCTGCTTCGAACCGCTTGATGTCTTCAAGCGGAACGTCGTCAAGTCCACCGGAGGTTCCAGCCCAGACAGAGACAACTTCGCGTTCCATCGAGAAGGGCGTGTACTGCGGCTGCTTGAGCAACTCAACCAAACGCGATCCACGCTCGAGTGCTGCCTTCGATGCCTTGTCCAAGTCCGAACCGAATGCCGCGAAGGCCTCGAGTTCACGGAACTGGGCAAGGTTAAGGCGCAAGCTTCCGGCAACCTTCTTCATTGCCTTTGGCTGTGCAGCACCACCAACACGAGAAACCGAGATACCGACGTTGATAGCCGGGCGAACACCAGAGTTAAAGAGGTCAGTCTCAAGGAAGCACTGTCCGTCTGTAATCGAGATGACGTTCGTCGGGATGTAGGCCGACACGTCGTTCGCCTTCGTCTCGATGATGGGCAAGCCCGTCATCGAACCGCCGCCCATTTCTTCTGAGAGCTTCGCGCAACGCTCGAGGAGCCGCGAGTGCAAGTAGAAGACGTCACCTGGGTACGCCTCGCGACCCGGTGGGCGACGAAGTAGCAGTGACACTGCACGGTAGGCCTCGGCCTGCTTCGACAGGTCATCAAACACAATGAGAACTGCCTGGCCGTTGTACATCCAGTGCTGCCCGATGGCGGAACCGGTGTAGGGGGCGAGGTACTTGAAGCCGGGGTTGTCCGACGCGGGGGCCGCAACAATCGTCGTGTACTCAAGTGCGCCGTTCGCCTCGAGTGCGCCACGCACAGCCGCGATGGTCGAACCCTTCTGACCGATTGCGACGTACACACACTTCACCTGCTTCGCCGGATCACCGGAGTCCCAGTTCTCCTTCTGGTTCAGGATCGTGTCGAGGGCGAGCGCCGTCTTGCCCGTCTGGCGGTCACCAATGATCAACTGGCGCTGTCCGCGGCCAATGGCTGTCATGGAGTCGACTGCCTTGAGCCCAGTCAGCATCGGTTCGGTCACGGGCTGGCGCTGTACGACGTTGGGTGCCTGAACCTCAAGGGCACGAATGTCCTCGGGTTCGATCGGTCCAAGTCCGTCGATCGGTGCACCTAGCGGGTTCACCACACGACCGAGGAAGCCGTCGCCAACTGGAACGGAGAGAACGTTGCCCGTCCGCTTGACCAGTTGACCTTCCTCAATGTGGGCGGGATCGCCGAGGAGCACGCAACCAATTTCGCGAACGTCAAGGTTCAGTGCGAGGCCTAGCAGCCCGCCCTCGAACTCAAGCAGTTCGTTGGTCATTGCCGAGTGCAGTCCTTCAACGCGGGCAATACCGTCGCCCACCT
>JAOAUD010000173.1 GCA_030157755.1 Candidatus Nanopelagicales bacterium | reverse complement strand
ACGTCATCGCGCGCTTCACCCAAGATCGCGATTGCGTCCGTGAGAGCAGTACGCGTCAGTCCTGAGTCGACTCTGCTTGCTTCGCGGAGGCGCTTCGCCTCCAACGAAAGGGTCAGCGCTGCAGCAACAATCCTTCCTTGCACTCGGCCATGGATGACCTCCCCGGCGCTTCGCTGAAACCGAGCCAATTCGTCGTTCAGGAGTTCGACTTCCCATTGGAGCTCAGCGTTGGTCGCTGCGATGTTGCGTTGTGCCCGCTGCGATTGCGCAGCACTCGACGCAATAACCGCCCACACGGCAATCGCGATGATGAACACCCAGCTCGATCGGATGAAGATTGCGATGACCTCGTCCCGCTCCGGCGGGTACCAGAAGTAGATGCTCGCGGTACCGAGCCCGCCTGCGAGGAGTGCGACCACGAGTAGCAAAGCCAGCCGGGCAGCTTGAGGCCAATGGAGAAGCTGCGGAGTCAGCACGCGGCGAGCCACCGTGAGGAAGCCGAAAGTCACCGCCGTACCGATGACGGCACACTGAAACAAACCGCGAAATCCGAACAGGTAGGTAAACAGCGGAATCGCTTCAACGAGCACAGTGAGCGTCACGGCTGTCGGCTGGATCGGATCAATCGCCGAGGCCTGGCGCAAGGTTCGGCCGATCCACCGCGAGTCCGATTCGGCTTTCGATTGCACCTTGGGCGCAACAAGATCGGATTCGCTGTACTGCGCCTCCGGGGCGTGCAATAGGTGACTCAATTCGCGAACCTGACCTTCAGCCTGGTCGCGGATCTTGGTGGCTAGCGCTGACAGTTGTGCGGACTGCTCGGTAGCATCCGCGAACTGGGAGGACCCGATGCGCGCTACGAGGTCCTCACTGGACTCAATCGCCGGACCCGCCACCGAGTCCACTAACGCGGCAATACTTGCCCGACCTTGCGCCAGGGCGTGGCGTTCATAGTCACGCTGCTGCGCAAGTTGAGCCTGGCGCTCCCGCAATCCACGAGTCGTCTCGCGATCGCGATCGATGTAGTCCAAGAGGATTGCGATGATCGACAACCAGGCGACAACCAGGACAACTCCCGCGAAGGACCTCGCCACAAGTTCCGGACCGTTTGCATCGACGGCTGCCGCGCTCACCGAACTGACAACGGCGCGGACAACACCGCAGGCGAAATAGACGGCCAGAACGAGAGCGATCGACTGCGGGTATTCGCGGCGATGCCGGAGCACGGTCTTGTCCGCAAGCAGCAGGACGAGCACCGACGCGAGAGTCGCAGCGAGCGCAATCACGAAGGCGTCAGCCAACGTCGATTGCGGGAGGACCAATTCGAACTCGAAGGAACTCAAAAACAACCCGGCACTGGCAATGACGTAAGTCAGCCCGGAGATCGATCGTGGGCCACGAAGCGCACTCAGGTCCAGCCGCAGGTGCGGTAGATCAGTGTTCGTCATCTGACGTCGACGCGACCGTCGCGGTACATCCCGACGGCCTGCACTCGTGCGTTGGCGTCGGCGTCGTCCTTGATTCCCAAGGCCGAATACAGTCGCGCGTTGATCCTTTCCAAGGCGCGGATTGAACACCCTCGTTGCTCAGCGATCGCGGTATTCGACAGACCCTCTGCCATCAGCCGCAGGACCTCAGCCTGGCTCCGCGTGATGGTTGGCACTCCAGCCTGAGGAAGGCGCCGAGGAGGCTGAGAGTCCAACGTCTGTTCGATCGCGTTCTGGAGTACGTCAAGATCGACAATGTCGCTCTTCACAACGTAACCAACCTTTGAACTCACTGGCTGCGCGAGCTTCGCCACAAGTTCCGGTGAGCGGTAGGAGGTCAGGATCAGAACGGCCACCCAGCCGTAATGCGTTTCGATGAAGTCAAGCAGGTCGAGGCCGTTAGGGCCTTCTCCTAGAGCAAGATCCAGGAGGACAACATCCGGGTCAAAGTCCTCAAGCGCTTCCGATGCCTCACTGGCGCTCGCGATCGTCTTCGTCTCGAATCCGAAGTCACTGACTGCAGCAGCAATCAGGGTCCGAAAGACAGCTTCGTCATCGACGATCAGGGCGCGGCGCGACTCACCCGGAGTGACGCGCGCAGCCATTGCTCCAACATACCGAGGTTCGCGCTCGACGGCGAACGGGCGAATCTTCCGGTGCCGACCTGCCGTCATGTGGGGGGATCCCGAACATTCCGTCACTGCGAGATCGAGGCGCACCACATCATCGGTAGTGCCCGACCGCTCGCCCCCCGCCCGCGCAACATTCCCCAGGAGTACCGATGAGTTCCGAAGCCACGAAGCAGATCACTACCAACCGCCGCCACCTGATCGCCAGGCGAGTGATTGCCCCAGTCTCTGTTGCCTGCGTCGGGTTGAGCGCACTCGCAGCACTCAGCTCGCTTCCGGCAGCTGCCGCTGGCAACGCAACGGTTCCTTTCGGGTCCCACACCACGTCGTACGCCGCAGGGACGATCAAGCCGTCCACTGCGCAGAGCACGATGGACTCCGCCACCCTCGCGTTCTACAGCAAATGGAAGGCGCGGTACTTGGTTTCCGCGTGCGGCAGCGGAAACGCCATCACGTCACCGGACGCAGACCACCCGTTTGTTGCCGAAGCCCAGGGCTACGGGTTGGAGCTATTTGCGCTCATGGCTGGCGCAGATTCCGATGCGCAGGCCTCATTCGACTCCGTCCTCAAGTTTGTGCTCGCGCACCCCTCCTCGATCACGCCAGGACTGCTTGCCGCCGAACAGGACAGCAGCTGCAAGTCCGTCAACGGTTCGGATTCCGCGACAGATGGTGACCTTGCAGTGGCGTACGGACTGCTACTCGCTGATCGGCAGTGGGGTAGCGCGGGCGCTTACAACTACAAGAACCTCGCTGTGGCGCGGATCAATGCCATCAAGGCCGGCGAGATCAATCCGACGACGCACCTGCCGCTGTTGGGCGACTGGTCGTCGCCGGGCGACAAGTACTACAACGCAACGCGGCCCTCGGACTTCATGATCGACCACTTCCGCGCCTTCAAGGCCGCAACGGGCGATGCCACCTGGGACCAAGTGATTGCTGCGACGTCGGCGCTCGTCACGGCGCAACAGAACACCTACGCACCGACGACGGGCCTGATTGCTGACTTCGTTGTGAGCACAAATACCACCAGTCCGAAGCCTGCCGCGGCCAACTTCCTGGAGGGATCAACGGACGGGCAGTACTCGTACAACTCGGTGCGCGTGCCTTGGCACCTAGGCGCCGATGGTGCGGTCTTCGCCAACGCCGCCAGCAAGGCGCAGTCGCAGAAATTGACTGCCTGGATCAAAGCCAAGGTCGGCAATGATCCGACCAAGGTTCGAGCTGGGTACAAACTCGACGGAACGGCCGCCGTCTCGTACTTGGATCCTGAGTTCGTCGCGACGCTGGGTCCGGCTGCAATGAACGATCCGTCGAACCAAACCTGGCTGGATGCAGTCTGGAACTACACGGCCGCATCAGCGGCAGGATCAGGCATCGACACGTACTACGGATCGAGTTTGATCCTGCAGAGCATGATCGTGATGAGTGGGAACTACTGGAACCCAGCATCTTCTGCAGCGACGACATCACCCACGCCGACGGCAACCCCAACGCCGACCGCCACACCAACACCAACGCCGACGCCAACCGCCACCGCGACGCCGACACCAACGCCAACCCCCAGCACCGCTGGGCTCAGCGTCACATTTCGCTACGACGAGAAGTGGAGCAACGGCTGGTGCGGGAGTCTGCTGGTGACGAACAACGGCTCGACGAGTGTCTCGAAGTACACGACGGGATTCGATCTTCCGACGACTGTGAACTTGAGTGACAAGTGGAGCGGAACATTCAGCCGGTCCGGCACTCGCTTCACGGTGCTTTCAGCATCGGGCGAAGCAATCGCTGCGGGGCAGACGAACAGCAGCACCGGATTCTGCGTCGACCGACTTCGTTCGTCAGTTCTCAAGACGGCCGTGCCAACCAATCTCAATGCGGTCGCGCGATAGCACGTGCGTGAAGCTGCCTGTGATCAAGCGACTCGACTCGGGCGTGCGCTACTGGGTCTTGGCGAAGAACTCAGCAGTCCGATGTCCGGCGAACATGAGAATCAATACAACGATCTCGAACGCAGGAACGAACACATATCCAATGCCACCAGAAATGGTGTGCGCCGAGCCAGTCGCTGCGAATCCCAGGACGATGTGCAACACCACGAGAATTGCAAGCAGCGTCCGACTAATTCGACTTCCCTTCAGAAATCGAAGCCACAGCACAAACATCAATACGGCAAAGATCAGTCCGACGAATCCAATCGTCAAGAGCACCGACTTCGATGCACCAACATCTGCTCGCGCCATCGCGTTTCCGCTGGCAAAGATTGCGGCGATGCTCGTGAGTACACCCGAGATCGAAAGGATGATGCCCAAGATCGCCACCAACGTGACGTTCCAAGGGCGGCTCACCGTGGCAGGAGCCGGGGTAACTTCAGTCGCCATGCGGGAATCCTAGGGTCGGTTTCCGATCATCGCGCGCCGACTGATGCATCCATGCGAGGCCACCGATCAACGTCGCGCTTCGAATGTGGCGGACTTAGCCGTCGTACGCGGCTTGCAGTGCTGCGATGTCGAACTTCTTCATCGACATGAACGCAGTCATGACTCGGGCAGAACGTTCAGGATCCGAGCCGCCCATGAATTCGCCTAGCTGCTTGGGCACGATCTGCCATGACACCCCGAACTTGTCCTTGAGCCACCCGCACTGTTCAGACTCAGGCACCGCTGACAGGAGGTCCCAGTAATGGTCGACTTCTGCTTGGTCGGCGCACTCGACTGAGAATGACAGGGCTTCATTGAAGGCAAACTGGTGATCTTGCGCGCTATCCATCGCGGTGATCCACTCACCGGACAGCGCTGCCTCACCGAACATGACGTTTCCTTCAACCTCGGGACTCATCCCGCCGGGCCACAACGAGATGGTCCCAATACGAGAGTCGGGGAAGACCTCTGTATAGAACGTCAGCGCTTCTTGCGCCTTGCCACACACATCACCAACAAAGAGCAGTGACGGAATGAAGTGCGGCCGAGGCTCGCCGTCCGGATTCGTCAGGATGAGCTGCCACGAGACTCCGAAGCGGTCTTCCACCCAGCCGTAAAGGCTAGAAAACGGGTACTCGCCCAGCGGCATCATGACCTTGCCGCCCTCGGAGAGCTGCGTCCACAACGTCTCGAGGTTCTCCCGCGCATTCGGGTCCACGGACGGATCGAAGTTGAGCATGAACGAGATCGATGGATTCAGCGTGAAGAGTGGTCCACCGTCGAGTGCCTGAAACGAGTAGCCGTCGAGTTCGAAAATCGCTGTGATGACTTTGCCACCCATCCCGGCCATCGGGCCTTCCTCGACGCCATCCGGGTATCGCTGGACGTGATTGATCTTCGAGTTGGGGAAGATGGCTGTGTAGAAGGTGATCGCCTCCTCACAGTTGGAGTCGAACCACAAACATGGGGTGATTTTCTGCGAGGCACTTGGCATCAAGCTAGCTTGCCCGCTTCCGTGCGAGATGTCTAGCGTGTCTGTGCTCGTACGGCGGCCACGTGAGTCGAAAGGCCAACCGGCAAGGTCGGCCACGAACATTTGGTGGCATGGTCAACGCTGTCGAGCGAGTGACCTCACGAGGCCTTTCGTGGCGGTCACAGCCATTTCGATCACCAGATCGACGGGCTGTCCTGCCGCCAGTTCCCGGAATCCGGCGTTGAGAATCCCGGCAGTGAGCGCAGCCGCAATGCGCGTCTTGGACTCATCTGCGTCTAGCAGGTCACTCCAGGCTTGGTTGATCGAATCCCGCATGACCGTGTGCGCCTGGTCGATTGTGTCGTCGATCGAGGGATTTGACGGCATCGTCTGCACGATTCCCATCAGCCATCCGTGGCCGGTATCAGCGGCTTGCTTGAGGTTTGCCTCAACCCACGTGACGATCTGCTGTTTGGGACCCTTCGCGTCGTCCATCGCCGAAGAGACCGCGGCCAGCCAGTCCGGAAGGTAGCGACGAATCACAAGGACCCGAAGATCGTCCACTGAGTCGACATAGCGGTAGATGCTGTTTCTGGCGATCCCGGCCTGGGCGCTCACCGCCGCAGCTGTCAGCGGCTGCGACGGACTATCGCGAAGGATGGACTCAGCCGCATCGACGAGGCGCTGTTGCACTCGGGCGCGGTGTTCCGCCACGGTCGGTGCATCGATCTTCGGCATGGCACTTCCCTGTTAGAGACATCACTGTCGCGAACTTGACGACACCTTGTCTCTAAGCGTAGCCTTTAGTTCTTAGAGACACCATGTCTGCAAGATGCTTTTTGTACGTCGATCGGAGAACTCATGCTGGCCGCAGCAATCGTCATCATCACGCTCGCCCTCGTCTTCTACACAATTGGCGTGTGGGCTGAACGAATCCAGGGGATCCTCAAGCCGTGGCACGCGGTGATGTTCGGGCTTGGCCTCACGGCGGACGCCACCGGAACGTTCCTCATGACACGGATCGCGGAGTCCGGGCAAGACGGCGCGTCGGGAGCTGGCGGGCTAGGGACCCTGATGGCCGTGACAGGCACCATCGCGCTTGCACTGATGGCTGTTCACTTGGTGTGGGCGATTGTGGTGCTCATCCGCAACAACGAACAAGAGAAGATCACTTTCCACCGATTCAGCGTCATTGTGTGGGCCATCTGGCTCATTCCCTACGCCGCTGGTGCTGCAGTCGCAATGGCCGGGGCAAACTGACCAACGCACGTCGCCACCGTGGCTGACTCTTCGCGGACCGTGCCCAGTGCAGGCAGCGTCAGTTCGGTGGCCTTTGCGCCGGGAACACCCCGTTCTGGTTGACGTAGTAACTGATGTTGGCAGGCGCAACCTGGTTGATATTCGGCATGTTGAAGCTGGTCCGCCCATTCCCACCGAAGTAGCCACCGACCAGGTAATGGAGCGCCTCATTTTCAATGACCGACAATTGACGCCCATCTGCCGGAACCCCACCAAGTCCACCGATCGAGCTTTCGTACGGGGAAGCAAACATCAGCACCTCGGACGTATCGGTGAGCATGTTGCTCACCGAACCGTGATACGGCCACGCACCGTTGGCCACCACCGCGTAACTCATCCCCGGTGCTGGCGACGCGAGGTTGGGAACGTTGAAGTGCGCCGAATCGGCTGTGCCAAACCGACCTTGCAGATAGTCGTTGAGAATGGGGTACTCCGAGACCAGCACTGACTGCCCATTCGCTGCAATGGTTCCCGTCGGCAACGGCCCAGCGAATAGGCGGACCTGCCCGACGAATCCATTGCTGGAAGCCTGCTGTCCGTCGGAGTCACACACCGCGTAGCTCGTCCACGTGACAGGGACACTCTGGCGGAGGTCTGGCAGCGAGATGTTGTTGACGCCGTCGCCGCCGAACTTGTTACCGATTGCTCCTGCGAGTGGAGCATTGCTGGATACGGCGAGGCTTTGTCCCTGTGCCGGAAGGCCCCCGACCAAGGTGCCGCTCCACAGTCTTACCTCGCCCGCCTTGCAGGTAGGCGACACAGTTGCCGGGGCAACGTCTCGAACTGGCATCAATGGTCGACCAGGTGGCGCCTGCGATTCACTCGAACCCGCGGGACTGTCGACTGCATTCTGAGTCGCGTCAATTGCTGTCGAACACCCGCCGAGAAGCACAGCGGCTGCCACAACCGCCGCCGCTGTCGGCCATCGCGATTTCATGCGCCTCCCTCGATGTTGATCAATCCACTCTGAGTGAAGCAATGCAGCCGATGCGAGCCGTTCAACGATTCGCTACGGCAATTCAGTGATGGGCAGCGTGCGGACTAC
Source organism: Candidatus Nanopelagicales bacterium (assembly GCA_030157755.1). Classification (GTDB taxonomy): domain Bacteria; phylum Actinomycetota; class Actinomycetes; order S36-B12; family UBA10799; genus UBA10799. The sequence goes on along the minus strand of JAOAUD010000173.1, from coordinate 970 downwards.
TCTCAGCCGTGACGGCGCAGCTTGCCTCCAAGGTATTGAAGTCAGCGTCATCATCCACAACCAACAACGCGACCTAGGCGAGGCGACACGATGACTGAGAAGACGCTGGAAGAACGGCTTGACCAGGTATTCGGAGACCACATGGACGCCGAAACCGCGGGCGATCTCGAGGGCACGTTGGCGACGATGGCACCGAATCCGCACATCGTGAACATCCCCACGATGATCGGCGGGCAGGGTGCAGACGGCGTCCGCGACTTCTACGCCAACCGCCTGATCGGTCAGTTCTTCCCGCCTGACGTTGAGTTCGAGACCATCTCGCGCACCTACAGCGAAGAGCGGCTCGTTGATGAACTGATCATCAGCTTCACCCACACCACCCGTATCGACTGGATGCTTCCTGGTCTCGAGCCGACGGGAAAGCGAGTTGAGGTGGTGTTTGTAGTGATCGTTGGCATCGAGGACGGCAAGGTCTCCTACGAACACATCAACTGGGACCAAGCCAACGTACTGGTGCAGCTCGGCCTGATCGATCCGACCGGGCTTCCGCTGGTTGGCGCCGGTGCGGCCGCCAAACTTCGCGACCCGAGCCTCGCCGATCCGTTCTTCGGCTGAAGAAGGCCGACGGGCCGGGCGCTACTTGGTCTTCACGTCGATCGGCGGAGCGGATGCCGGTCCCGTTCCAGCGTTATTCGTCGCCGTGACAGTCACGTTGTAACGCGGTCCGGGATTGCCCACCTGAATCTTGCACGTCAGCGTAGTTCCGTTTGGCGTTGTGCAGCTGACGTCCGGCGTCTTGGCATTTTGGTCGGAAGCGGTTGCGGTGTAGCGAACGATCGCCGATCCGCCCTGATTCACGGGTGCCTTCCATGTGACTGTGATGAGGTTCGACTTGTTGTCGAATACAGCCGTTGCGCCTTGCGGTGCGCTTGGAAGCGCAGCTGACACGTAGGTGAATGCTTGCGGCAGC
>JAOAUD010000172.1:8016-35436 GCA_030157755.1 Candidatus Nanopelagicales bacterium | reverse complement strand
GGTTCAGCAGGGCCAGTGGATTGTTGTCTCACGTTCCATCGACGCACAAACGGTCTTGGATTCAATCGGCCAATGCACCACCCCCTGTTAGATCATGATCAACTGGAGGTGGGTCGATTGTGGTACCACAAAACCGAGGGTGATTCGTTCCACGCAAGTTTCCGGTTGCAGTGTCCAAGCGGGTGGAGCACGGACCAAGGATTCACTGCCTCAAAGGGACATGAGTACTCGTACGTGTTCAAGATCGGAAACAAGGGTGCGTGGTACGGGTGGCTCTACAATTTGGGCTCGGGAGCCCAGTATCGGGTCGGTCCGGTGAATTTCTAGCTGAGGACTCTAACCGCCAGGTCGGGGCAGCCATTTATGGTCTTTGAACCATTCACGAACGGTCGCTTCGTCCCCATCGGCGATAGCTTTGACCAGCGATAGAACGATGCCCACTCGATATGGGTTTCCTCCGTCTTCCACTCTCCACACGAGGTCGGCCCACGTTGGCATTTGTTTGATGACTGCCTCGGCTTCCAGACGTTCAGTAGGTGTTCCGTCTAGCCAATAGCGATACCACGAGTTTGCGGCTAGCACCGCTACGTTTCCTGCTACATCACGAGCGCGCACGTAGGCGGGAGGTGAGCCGGGGCCGTCAGTTGGGACGAAGCCGAGGTAGTAAAACGGATCAAATGATTCGCGGCCCGAAACCGTCGGCCAGTCGCTGCCTTCGTTCATAGGGAATGCGGAATTCATAGAGGCATATATCGCCTCTGACGATCTCCCTGGGGGCAGCGGGTAGCGCTGTTGTAGCTGGGTCAACATTGTGGCGATGGTTGAATCATGTACATCGATGAGAGCCATGTCGGGGGTGCTTGGATCTGTGATAGCTGTGGAACTCCAAGTGGTCACGACATGACGTTGGCCCGTCACGTTCGTGTAGCCAACTGCTGTCACTGAGAGGATGACCGATGCGCAGATCGCGATCGATGCTGCACGAATTGAATTGCGCTTCCGTGCCCGTATCGTCGCCGGCTCAGGTAGCGGATTATTCGCGCTGAGGGCGCGGATGGCTTGGTGTGTCTTCACGAGGCTACTCCTGCCGAAAGCTGTTCTCGAATATCGATCGTCTGGTGCCCGACGACTTGGCTGTACGCGACTGCGAACCGCTTTCTTGCGCGGTGTAGACAGACCCGAACAGTGGAAGCTGGTAATCCCAATGCAGTTGCCGCTTCCCGAGGGGGCAAGCCGTCCCAAATCACCGCTAGCAACAAGTCGCGATCCAGTTCAGACAGCGTCGCTAGGGCAGTTCGGATCTCGGTTGCCGTTTCAATCAGGAGTACAGCGTCAGAGGCGGGTCTTACTGGGTCATGACGGGGGGAATCCACGAGTGCGTCACGCAACGTGCGCCGGTGGAAGGCGTGAAGCACGTTGCGGGCAACGCCATACGTCCAAGCAACACGCTTACGCGTTGAAGTATGGCCCCACTTTTGCCAAACGATCTCGAATACTTCGGCGGTAAGGTCATCTGCATCGGAACGCGTGGCTCCGCGACGAACAAAGAACCTATGAACAGACGGCCGCTGTGTTGAGTAGAACTGATCAAACCCCGCCCGGGGAGAATGCGCCATACCTTTAAGTGTCTCCCACAGCCAGATCGTTACATGTTGATTCCTACAAATCTGGGTCCAGTCACGCTATTTGCGGGTGTCACAGTTGCGGCGCAGTGTGTCAATCTGTGCTGTCGCTGAGACCGGCATAGGGGGACTTGCACGACGGCAATGCAGCTGGCAACCTGACGTCAACGTCGGTGCTGTACCCGGGAACACCGCTGCATCCGTCCTGTTGGTCAATCAACAGCATCCAAGACGCGACACTGACGCCCAGTGCGTTGAGCATGGCAATCAACTCCCACAACCCAACCGCCGACACAATCATCCATAGCGATCATGCAGTCAATTTGTGTCTTGGGCATTCACCGACCGGGCGAAGAAGGCCGGACTACTACCGTCAATGGGCAGCATCGGTGACTGCTTCGACAGCGCCGTCATCGAAGCGTTCGGGGGACGTGTGCAAGCCGAGCTAATGAACGCCAGGAGATGAAACAACCGAGTCGAACTCGCCAACGCGATCTTTGAATACATCGAGGTCTTCCACAACTGGCGTCGCCGTCACAGCGCGCTTGGAATGCTCACACCCATCGAATTTGAGAAGCTAGCCCAATCCCCATCCCAAGTCGCGTGAATTCTCACAGAACGACTCCACCAACAGGGGAACATCAGTCTAGGAAAGCGGGGGAACCGAAGACCCACCTCGTACGCGAATTCGGAATCTGCCGCGAAACCGCCAACCAATAGCTACGCCGAACGATCACAACAAGTAAAGCTGCCAAACAAATCGATCAGAACGCCGCCACCTGAATCGCAAAATCGCAGAGCAACTGGCCGCCATTCAGTGCTTCGTGACCTCTAGGAGGTTCACGCCAAAGGCGGGCACATGCACCACGTCTTCGGAGTGGTTCTCCACCTGTGCGAGCACCGGAATCGGATCACTCGTACTGAGGATGCTGCGGTACAACTGCCCGTATGGACGCCCTGGGAGCTTGAAGTCAACGCCCTCATGACCGGAGTTCAGAAGTAACAGGAACGACGAGTCGTGTTGCGGGCGACCATCTGCAGTCCGGGAGCGCAGGTTCCCAGCCAGGTACATCCCGATCGCGCGGGTTTCCGGAGCACCCCAGGTCTCACCGGAGGTGAGCTGGCCATCGGGGGAGAACCACGCGAGATCCTCAGGGCCACCCTCGCGAACGGGCTCACCCTGGAAGAAGTAGCGCTGGCGGAATACGCGGTGTTCGCGCCGGATTGTCAGCAGCGTGCGAGTGAATTCGAAGAGTTCCCGCTGCCAGTCCTCGAGTTCCCAGTCGATCCACGAGATGTCATTGTCTTGGCAGTAGGCGTTGTTATTGCCACGCTGGGTGCGACCCATCTCGTCACCCGCCACGAGCATGGGGGTGCCGCTCGCGAGCAGGAGTGTGGTGAGGAAGTCGCGGATTCGCCGTCGCCGCAGCTCGACGATCTGTGCGTCGTCCGTTTCGCCTTCAATTCCGGAGTTCCAGGCTCGGTTGTGACTGTTGCCGTCGCGGTTGTCTTCACCGTTGGCCTCGTTGTGCTTCTCCTGATAGGTAACGAGATCGCGCAGAGTGAAGCCGTCGTGGGCGGTCACGAAGTTGATCGAGGAGTACGGCCTGCGGCCTTCCGACGAATAGAGGTCGGCTGACCCTGACATCCGCCAGCCCAATTCACCAACGCCAACTTCACTGCGCCACCAGTCCCGCATGCAGTCGCGGTACTTGTCGTTCCATTCGGTCCATAAGGGAGGGAACTCGCCCACCTGGTAGCCGCCGGAGCCGACGTCCCATGGCTCGGCGATCAACTTGACCTGGCGGAGGACCGGGTCTTGGCTCATCGTCGTCAGGAACGCCGACAGCATGTCGACATCGTGGAAGGACCGCGCTAGTGCACTCGCCAGGTCGAAGCGGAATCCGTCGACATGCATCTCCTCAACCCAATACCGCAAGGAGTCCATGATCAGTTGCAGGACCTTGGGTGCGGAGGCATTGAGGGTGTTCCCGCAACCGGTGTAGTCGGCGTAGTAGCGCGGGTCTTCGGCGCCGAGCTTGTAATACGACTCGTTCGCGATCCCGCGGAAACTCAAAGTTGGCCCGAGTTGGTTTCCCTCGGCCGTGTGGTTGTAGACCACGTCCAGAATGACTTCGATTCCAGCGTCGTGAAGTGCCTTGACCATTTGCTTGAACTCGCGAACTTGCCCGCCGCGGGTGCCTGCCGCACTGTACGCACCATGAGGGGCGAAATAGCCGATGGAGTTATAGCCCCAATAGTTGGTGAATCCGCGTTCGAGAAGGAAGGCCTCATCGATGAAGTGATGGACCGGCAGGAGTTCAACGGCGCTGACCCCAAGGCGGTGAAGGTGCTCGATGGCAGCGGGCTGCGCCAGTCCGGCGTAGGTTCCGCGGAGCTCTTCGGGGATGTCAGGGTGGAGTTTTGTGAAGCCCTTGACGTGCATCTCGTAGATGACTGTGTCGGTCCAGCGGGTACGCAGTGGGTGGTCGCCCTCCCAGTCAAAGTCGTCGCGCACAACAACCGATAGCGGGACAAATCCTGCGGAGTCGATGTCACTTCGTTCGAGGTCGTCAAGGCCCACATGGCCGTAGATCGCCGGACCGAGCTCGATCGCGCCATCGATTGCACGCGCGTAGGGGTCGAGCAGCAACTTGTCGGGATTGAACCGGCGCCCATTGGCGGGATCCCAGGGCCCGTGCACGCGAAATCCATATCGCGCCCCAACTTTGACGCCGGGGATGTAGCCGTGGAAGACGTGGAAGGTTGATTCCGCCAGTTCCACCCGGTTCTCGATGCCGTCGTCTGCGATGAGGCAGAACTCGACACGTTCGGCACCTTCGGCCCAGATCGCAACGTTGACGCCGCCGTCATCGGCGGTGACACCGAGTGGTTCCCATGATCCCGGCCAGGCAACGGGTGGTGGATCAACATGCGTCATGAAGCTGGGCTCCTCTCTACCGCTCCCGGAATGCCGGTGCGGGGTCGGTCATCGGAAGTCTGCCCTGTTTACCCTCACTGTGCCCAATGAAGCCACCCGTCAGAACGCACAAGCGGGCGAATCCCTCATCGAATCGCACGAAGTCGACCGTGGGGTGGCGACGTGCCGACGGTTGGCCAGAAGTTAGCCTTCAGTGGTGACCGAGCAACCCAATGAACTGGTGTCCCTTTCCGTTGCCGATGGCGTAGCCACCATCACGCTGAACCGGCCCCCAATGAACGCTTTGAGCACAACCGTTCAGGCTGGCTTCCGAGCTGCAGCGGACGAAGTCAGCGAACGCCGCGACGTCCGAGCGGTCATTCTGTACGGCGGCCCGAAGGTGTTCGCGGCCGGCGCTGACGTCAAGGAAATGGCCGACTGGGACCACTTGACGGCCATCGAACGGACGTCGACCCTGACTGCGTCGTTCGATGCGGTCGCGAAGATCCCCAAGCCAGTTATCGCTGCGGTGACGGGCTACGCGCTCGGCGGCGGACTTGAACTTGCGCTGTGCGCGGACCTGCGCGTTGTCGGCGACAACGCCAAACTTGGGCTTCCGGAAATCCTGCTGGGCATCATTCCCGGCGCCGGCGGCACCCAGCGCCTGCCGCGATTGATCGGACCTTCGCGCGCCAAGGAACTGATCTTCACCGGACGATTCGTGGACGCGAACGAAGCGTTGTCGATCGGCTTGGTCGATCGAGTCGTGGCACCCGACGCTGTCTATGACGAAGCACTCGCGTTGGCGAAGCAACTTGCTGCCGGTCCAGGAGTGGCGCTGCGCGCGGCCAAGAATGCAATCAACCGGGGTCTCGACGTCGACCTCGCTACCGGCCTGGAAATCGAACGCATGCAGTTCGCTCAACTGTTTGCTACCGAAGATCAGAAGAACGGTATGGATTCATTCGTCGAAAACGGCCCAGGAAAAGCAACCTTCGAGGGGCGCTGACATGACCTTGACGACCGACGACTCCGACATCTCGGCCGACACACTGGCCAAAGCGTTTGATGACCCGCGGCTAGCCAACGTCCTGTACCACGACTGGGAGGCCTCAACGTACGACGAGAAGTGGTCGATCAGCTACGACGAGCGCTGCATTAGCTACGCCCGCGATCGATTTGTCCACGTCGCGGGGACTCAGGATTGGCCCTACGAGCGGTCACTTGAGATTGGCTGCGGTACCGGCTTCTTCACTTTGAATCTGCAGCAAGCAGGCGTGATGAAAAGCGCCGCTGTTACCGATATTTCGCCGGGCATGGTTGAGGTTGCTCAACGGAATGCACGCGGACTCGGGTTCGAGGTTGAGGGACGGGTCGCGGACGCTGAGCGGATTCCGTACGAGGATGGCGAATTCGACCTTGTGATCGGCCACGCGGTGTTGCATCACATTCCCGATGTCGAGCAGGCAATCCGAGAGTCGCTTCGAGTCTTGCGTCCGGGCGGCCGATTCGTGTTCTGCGGCGAACCGACCCAACGTGGTGACTACGTGGCTCGCCGTCTTTCGCAGGCAACGTGGTGGGCAACCTCTCAGGTGGCGTCCCTGCCCAAGCTCGGGCAGCGGTTCACGCTGTCAGCCGAAGAACGCCAGGAGTCATCGCGGGCAGCAGCACTTGAGTCCGTGGTCGACATCCACACGTTTGACCCGTCACAACTGCGCCGCACCGCAATACGTGCCGGTGCGGTCGACGTCAGCACCGTGACCGAGGAGTTGACTGCGTCCTGGTTTGGTTGGCCCGTTCGCACATTCGAGGCAGCCGTGAAACCCGGTGTGCTCGGCTGGAATTGGGCCATGTTTGCCTACCGTGGCTGGTTGACCCTGTCGGCTTTGGATGAGCAGATCTTGGACAAAGTAGTTCCCGAGGGTCTGTTCTACAACGTGTGCATCACCGGAACCAAGCCCTAGCAGCAGCGATCGACCATGGCACTGCGACGTAATACCGACCCTCGGCAAGCGCGTTACTTCACCGTGTCGACCCTGCGGTGGATCATTCGAAACCGCGCTTGGAGCGGCTGGTACCTCCTGCGCTATTGGCGCTTCCTGATGTTTCGGCTCCGTAGCCCCCATGTGATCACCGAAGGATTTGTCTTCATCGGAAAGCGCACACGACTTCACGCGCGCAAGGGATACGGCCGGCTCATCGTTGGTCGGTGGGTGCACTTTGGTGAGGGCAACTTCATCAATGCTCACGAGGGCACGTTGAGAATCGGCGACAACACAGTGTTCGGCCGCCACAACACGGTCCAGAGCTACTTGGACGTGGAGATCGGCGGCAAGGGAATCATCGCCGACTGGATCTACATCTGCGATTTTGATCATGTGTTTGCCGACATCGATCGACCAATCACTGAACAGGGGATCGTGAAGTCCCCGGTCCGTATTGGTCCGGATGTCTGGATCGGTACCAAGGTGTCGGTCCTGCGTGGAACGACTGTGGGGCATGGCTGCGTATTGGCCGCAAACAGTGTGGTTCGCGGCAACGTGCCGCCCATGTCGGTGATGGGCGGAGTCCCGGCCCGGCTGCTGAAGGATCGAGTGGGCGAATACCGGGCCGCCGAACAACAACGTATTGATGTCGCGGACATCGCTCGAAAGACCGCGAAGGCCGCGAAGGAGCACGCGGGCCGCTAGTTGCACATGAGCCACTAGCTAGTGACGTGGATTCGCGACGGCGTGAACAGCACTTTTCATCTCATCGGTTCGGTGTTGCGCCGCCGTGGGTGACGCGCTTCGTGGAACGATCACCGCTCAATGAAGCCTGACAAGCAGTTGCGAAATCGGGTGGCTGCGCGCCCGGTCCGCGCATTGGTTCTTTTCGGTAGCTGCGCGGCGACAGCACTTCTTGCTGGGTGTTCTTCGCTGACGGTCAGTGCTCAGACAGCGGACGATTCGGCCGCGAGCCCCACGACAGGTCGTCACCTGGCGCAGCGCACGTTGCAGGCAGTGAAACCCCCACCGGCGCCGACACCATCGCCGACTCCAACCGCCGATGCCGTTGCTGGCAGTGCGGCGCCCCAGGTAGCGCCGCGGTCGAGCAAAGTCGTCGATGCGAGGTTGCGGCCGAAAGGGAAGAGGGTGTCGATTTCGGGTTCGGGCGACATCCTCATCCACAACTCGCTGTCAGAACAGGCGCGCGATGCCGGCAGCGACGCCAAGTACAACTTCGCGCCGATGCTCGCCGGGGCGAAGGCCCGGATCTCCGCGGCGGACTTTGCGATCTGCCACCTTGAGACACCGTTCTCTGATCCTGCTGTCGTCACGGAGTTCCCTCACCTGTACGTCAGGCCCGAACTCGCACGCGGCATCAAGGCCACCGGTTTTGATCAGTGCTCCACCGCTTCGAATTGGTCTTTGGACAAGGGGTCTGAGGGAGTTACCAGGACTCTCGATGCGCTCGATGCAGCCGGCGTTGGGCATGCGGGAACGGCTCGCTCTGCGGCCGAGGCCGCGACGCCCAAGATCACGCTGGTCAAGGGAGTGCCAGTCGCGCACCTTTCCTATTCGTGGGACTTCAACGGCGTTCGACCGCCGGAGGGTCGGGAATGGGAAGCGAACGTCATTGATCCCGACCGAGTGGTCGCGCAAGCGAAGCGGGCGCGCCAACTTGGCGCGAAGATTGTTGTCGCGAGCCTGCACATGGGAGACCCCGACAGTCACGAGATTTCGCAGTACCAACGCTCCGTCGCCGAGCGGGTCACGAAGTCAGGCCAGGTGGATCTGATCATTGGTCACAACTCACATCAGGTCCAACCGGTCGAAATGATCAACGGGGTATGGGTGGTCTTCGGTCACGGGAACTTGATCAGCGGCCAGTTCGACGACTGGGTTCGAAACCGTGAAGGGATCATCAGTCAGTTCGATTTCGCCGAGCGGATGGATGGGCGGTTTGCCGTTGTGGGTGCGACCGCTTTTCCGATTCTCGACACGTCATCACCGCACACCATCAACGACCTCGTCGCCGCGTGGCCGAAGAAGGATCCGCCGCAACGGTGGGTCGAAGCCTATGACCGGACGAAGGAAACCGTGCTCGCCAGTGGTGCTGCGGCGCATGGATTCACCGTCGCCGCGCACAGGTAGTCGCTAGCTATTAGTCGGTAGCCAGCAGGTTTGCTGCAGCGATCACGGGAGTCGCCACCTCGGTTGGTCGCGGGTCCGTGCGCTGCTCCCGCTCCGCTCGCAGGTACGTCGTTGTTGTTGCCTCGGCGATGCGATCCCATTGATAGTTCGTCTCAATTCGGGTGCGCAGCTTGGCAAGGCGGTGAGCCCTGCCGGGGACGTCACCGAGCGCACGGTCGAGTTCGTGAGCTAGAGCAACGGAGTCTCCGGCCGGGAAGATGAAGCCCACCCGACCATGATCGACGATGTCACCCAAGCCGCCGGTGTCGGCGACGACCACTGGAACGCCGAGTGCGCCTGCCTCCAGCGCAACAAGTCCAAACGGTTCGTACAGACTCGGTACCACGATGACGTCGGCCGCCGCCTGAAGACCGAGCAACTCCGCGGCTGGCAGCCAACCCGTGAAGGTGATCCGCTCAGCCTCGATCAGCGCGCTCGCCTGGGAGACGAGTTCGGATTCGTAGGTGCCCGTCCCCGCGATGACCACGTGCACGTCGGGAGTCGACATTCGCGAGACGGCATCGACCAGGGTGTGCACGCCCTTCTCCCACTCAAGCCGTCCGACGAATACCACCAGCGGCCCGCGTGGGCCCCACCGTTGGCGGGCTGCCTCCTGGTCCTCGGGTGCCACAGTCCATCGTGCGAGGTCGATTCCGTTGGGAATGACGTCGATCCGGCTGGCTGGCACAGCAAACAGCGCAGCGGCATCCGCGGCCATCCTCGTCGAACAGGTGATGACGCGCTGCGACAGTTGTGCGAGGCGATATTCCGCGATGTGGATCTCGGTTGAGATCGGCCCGGAAATCCAGCCTTGATGACGCCCGGCTTCGGTGGCATGCAGTGTTGTCACGAGTGGCGCACCGCTGGCGATTGTGGCGGCGCGGGCTGTCGCGGTTACCACCCAGTCGTGGGCATGAACAACCTGCGGTTCTGACGCCGCGACCACTTCCCGCGCGGCGCTTGCCATGGCCGCGTCGAGTCCACGGACCCAGTCCACAAGTGCCTGCGGTTCGCGCGGAACTTCGGGTTCGACCGGTTGAACCCGCACAACGGTTACGCCCGCGATGACTTCGTGTGCAGGTGCACTCGGTGGTTGTTGGGTGAGGACCCAGACGTCGTGTCCTTGGCGTGCTTGTTCCTCGGCAAGGGCGTGAACGTGGCGCCCGAGTCCGCCGTAGACGATTGGCGGGTACTCCCATGACACATGCAAGATTCGCATCAGTCGAGTTACCTCATTCCGCCGAGGGCAGCGCCCAGCAGTCGGCCGTCGAGGTGGCCGAATGGCCCGTCGGTGCGACGTTGTTCGCCAGCGATGTGCACTGCGGTAGCCCAGTTTTCGTGCCGACCGTCGACGGCGCCTCGCACAGCATTCGCTAGGCGCACGAAGTTGCGGTGATGCTGTCGATGCCGATCGCGGGCGTACTGCGCTGCCGAATCCTTGCTGACCATGAATGCCCAGTCGCTCGACAGTGCGAGCAAAGCATTGCGAGCCAACTGATCGAGTACCTCACTTCGAGTGGTCGCTAGCCCGGAATGGACGGCGTCGTCGATGAGCTTGCGCCAGTTGCGCATCAACCCGTCGTTGTCCTCAACCATGCCTGTGACTGCGTCGCCAGCCCATACGGACCAGTCCTTGCCGGAACCCCACGAACTGTTGCGCGGCGACGCGCTTCCAGCGACCGCACCATCGGAGATCGCAGAGCCCAGCGTGGTCACCTTCACCCCCGCTTCGGGCAGGAGTCGCAGAACGCGGTCCAACCACATGGGTCCTTCATGCCACCAATGCCCGAACAACTCGGTGTCGTAGCCGACCACCACGAGCCCTGGTTTGCCGTTGCGTTCGGCCCGCAGATCGGTGAGTCGCCGCCGCACGACATCGACGAAGTCCCTTGCATCGGCCTCGACCGCGGCTCGTGCCGCCAGCGGCTCGTACGGCGCTTTGCTTTCGCTCGGCGTTCGAGTCGACGTGACACGCGAGGGTCGGATGCCGCTGTCATATTCGAAGGTGTGGAAGTCGCGGTACCAGGCCCCACCCGGGTAACCCTTTCGCGGCGACCACACCCGGTAGGTGACACCCAAGTCTCGGCCGAATGCAACAACATCGGTGTCGCCAATCGTCCAGGCATCTGCTGTGGAGCGTCCCACGTGCAGCAGCGTTGGCCCGTCCACCATGAAGTGGCCGACGCCTGCGGCCGCGTAGGTCTCTTCGAGGCCGGGGCGGTACCCGCATTCGGGCGCCCAGATTCCGGTCGGCAGACAACCGGTTCGAAGTTGGGTGTCGTTCCGGCCGACAGCGAGTGCGAAGCTCGCGATTTCGTCGTCGAGGAGTGGCTGGAACGGGTGGGTGGCTGGGCCGCTAAGGAGTTCGATCGCGTGTGAGTCGCTCAATCGGCGCACGATGCTCGAACCGCCAGACGCCCACTCGGAGCCGAAGATGTCGACGCACTCGCGCGCGCCCTTGGCCTCGTACTGACCGACGGTTCGTTTCGCGTCGTCAGGGTGGCTTGCCAGTTGGTTGGCGCGCTCGACCCAGAACCCCATCCAGGTCTCGAACTGCGACAGGCAGTACGGGTCATCCAACTGAGAGGCAAGCACAGGGGTCATCCCCAGAGTCACAAGGTCGGTGCGGCCCTCTGACGCCAGCTGTTCGAGCACCCGGAAAACCGGCAGGTAGCTGCCCGACCACGATTGGTACAGCCACTCCTCGCCCACTGGCCACGATCCGTGGTGCGCTAGCCATGGCAGATGAGAGTGCAAGACCAGCGCGAAACTGCCGACCGGCTCGTTCGGTGTCACTGTTGCGCCCCCGCACGGGCAACAACGATCAAGTCCTGGCTGGTCGCGATGTCTGCGGCGCGCACGACGAAGTCGTCGCAATCCACGGACTCCACAATCGCCGTCAGTTCGGCAGTCCAGGGCGACTCCGAAAGTGCGGCCCGAACCTGGGCATCAATCACCGAGCCGTTGGCCGATTCCCAGTCGAGCAAACGATCACCGTGGCGCAGGCCGAGGAGTTGGACGTCGGTGAAGCCTGCCCGCCTCACGAGTGAGTCCAATTGGTCTGCGTCGAACTCTTCAACGTGGAAGGGGTTGGTTGGTTTCTGGCCTCGAGCCAATCCGGGTGAGAACGTGAGTCGGTTGGGTGTGCTGAAGACACCAATTCCCGAGTCGGCAAGCACGCGTCGGCTTTCCCGTAGGAATCCGTCGAGATCCCACAGGTGTTCGATGACTTGCATGCTGACCAACAGATCCACCGATCCGTCGCGCAGCGGGATTGAGTCGAGGTTGGCCCGCACGACGGCGGCGGCAGCGCCGTAGCGCAGGGCAGCGTGTTTGGAGCTCGCCGCATCGAGCTCAAGGCCCACGGCAACTTCAGGGCCGAACTGGGCTAGCAGGCCGACTCCGTAACCCTCACCACAACCAGCATCAACCACGACGCCATCGGAGATTAGGTCGGCGAACTCGTCGGCGATCCAGCGGTACGCGACCTCGTGGCGGCGGAACCAGTAGTTCTCGGCAGGCACTTCTGGGACGGTTCGTTCACCAGTCAATGGCAGCGGTGTGTGAACGGTCACCTAGGAAACGATAGGGGGCTGTCTTTCGTCTCAGTTACTGGTGGGTAACATTTCCCAAAGCAGTTTCAACCGTCGGATTCCTGTGACCGCAAGGCACAGCCCGCACTTGGAGGTCGTGACTCGACCATGAAAATCGCAGTCTGCGTTAAGCAGGTCCCAGATACCTGGGCAGAAAAGAAGCTCGATGCCGGTACCAAGACGCTCGATCGTGAGTCCGTTGACGGGGTCATGAATGAGCTCGACGAATATGCCGTTGAAGAGGCGCTGCAAATTGCCGAAGCCAACAGCGGTGAAGTTGTCGTCGTCTCGATGGGACCGGAGAAGGCCACGGAAACCGTGCGCAAGGCGCTGAGCATGGGCGCCGACTCGGCGATCCACGTTCAGGATGCTGGGCTCGCCGGTTCTGACGCCCTCGGAACGTCGCTGGCTCTGGCCAAGGCGCTCGAAGGCAAGGGTTTCGACCTCATCATCTTCGGCTCGGAGTCGACCGACGCTCGCATGAGTGTTGTTCCGGCAATGGTCGCCGAACGACTCGGAGTCGCACAGTTGACCTTCGCCAACAACGTCGAGGTCGCTGGATCTGAAGTCAAGATCAAGCGCCAGACCGAGTACGGCTACGACGAAGTCACCGGCAGCACACCCGCCGTCGTGTCCGTCGTCGAGAAGATCAACGAACCGCGCTACCCGTCCTTCAAGGGCATCATGGCGGCCAAGAAGAAGCCAGTCGAGACCGTGGCACTTGCCGACCTCGGCGTGGATGCGGCTCAGGTTGGTCTTGGCGGATCGTGGTCTGCCGTCGTTGAATTCGCCGATGCGCCGCCGCGCGCTGCCGGAACAGTTGTTACCGACGAGGGTGATGGCGGAGTCAAGATCGCTGACTACCTGTCCACCCAGAAGTTCATCTAAGGAGCGCATTAACCATGGCTGAGATTCTTGTTCTCGTTGACCATGTCGATGGTGCTGTCAAGAAGGTCACTCTTGAACTCTTGACGCTAGCCCGCTCGCTGGGTGAGCCGTCGGCAGTGTTTGTTGGAAATGGTGCGGACGCGGCAATCGCCACGTTGGCGGAGAACGGTGCTGCAACGGTCTACGTTGCCGACGCCGCTGATCTTCTGCTGCACCCGGTTGCACCGAAGGCTGAAGTCCTGGCGAAGTTGGTTGCCGACAAGGCACCCGCAGCCGTTCTGATTCCTTCGACCGCAGAAGGCAAGGAAGTTGCCGGACGCCTGGCAGTCAAAATCAACAGTGGCGTCATCACCGATGCCGTTGGTATCGACGCCGACCTGACGTCAACCCAGTCCATCTTCGGTGGATCTGTGATCGTCAAGTCGCAGGTGTCACAGGGCACGCCGATCATCACGGTTCGTCCGAATAGCTCGCCGGTGGAAGCCGCACCTGCTGCCGGAACCCGTGTTGATGTCTCGGTGGATCTGTCCGATTCGGCCAAGAAGGCCACCACTACGAACAAGGTGGAGGAGTCGAAGGGCGCTCGCCCAGAACTCACCGAAGCCGCAATTGTGGTCTCTGGTGGTCGCGGTGTCGGTGGGGCTGAAGGCTTCACCGTCGTTGAGGCACTTGCCGACTCTCTCGGCGGTGCGGTCGGTGCATCGCGTGCCGCAACTGACGCGGGTTGGTACCCACACCAGTACCAGGTCGGCCAGACCGGAAAGACGGTCTCGCCGCAGCTGTACATCGCTAACGGCATCTCCGGCGCTATTCAGCACCGCGCCGGTATGCAGACCTCGAAGACAATCGTCGTGGTCAACAAGGACCCGGAAGCCCCGATCTTCGAGATCGCGGACTACGGCGTTGTCGGCGACTTGTTCACCGTTGTCCCGCAGCTCACCGAGGAAATCGGCAAGCGCAAGGGATAGTCAGAATCGCTCCAAACGGGCCAGTTCTTCCGCCACTGCGCGGGGATCTGGCCCGTTTTGGTTTCCCGTGCCGTAATGGGCGGAGTTTCGGTCACCTAGCGCACGAAATCCCACCCATTACGGCGTGCGCTTAGACTTGCGGCGTGACAGATTCCAAGTCGGCGAGCGCCGTGGCCTACTTGGATCACGCGGCAACCACTGCGATGCGTCCAGCGGCACTCGCCGCTCTCACCGAATCGGCAGTTGAACTTGGCAATCCGTCGAGCTTGCATTCGGCAGGTAGAAGAAGCCGCCGGATCGTCGAGGAATCTCGGGAGTCCATCGCTGACCGACTCGGTGTGCGCCCGAGCGATGTGGTCTTCACATCCGGTGGAACCGAGGCCGACAACCTCGCGATCAAGGGACTTTTTTGGGCCGCCGTCGCTGCAGATCCAGATCGCAACACTGTTCTCGTTTCCACAATCGAGCATCACGCAGTACTAGACGCCGTCGAGTGGCTCGTTGATCACGAAGGCGCCCGCGTTGAGTGGATTCCGGCAGGAATCAACGGGCAGGTTGACGTGGACTGGCTGGCCGAGCGGCTCGCGCGGGATGCGTCCCACATCGCCCTGTGCGCCGTGATGTGGGCGAACAACGAGACTGGTGTTGTCCAGCCGGTTGAGTCCATCGCCGCTATGTGTGAGGAATATGAGATTCCATTCCATTGTGATGGCGTTCAGGCTGTCGCCTGGTTGCCGGAACCCGCGCGCTGGCGAAGTCGGAAGTCCTCGCTGGCGATCTCCGCGCACAAGTTCGGGGGACCGGTCGGGGTTGGAGCCCTCGTCGTCAACGGCGTGACACCGCACCCGCTGTTTCATGGCGGTGGCCAGGAGATCGACGTCCGCTCCGGGACGGTTGCCACTGCGTTGATTGCCTCCGCCGCCGCAGCGCTTCACGAAACAGCATCGAATAGATCGATCGAAGTCCCCAGAGTCCGCGAGTTGTCACAGCGGTTGCGTGCTGGCATCGCGACAGTGGCTCCTGAATCCGTTGTTGTGGGCGAGGCCTCTGAGCGTCTGGCAGGCATCAACTCGGTTGCGTTCCCCGGCTGCCAAGCGGATGCGCTGCTGATGCTGCTCGACTCCGTTGGGGTCGCTTGCTCAGCGGGTAGTGCGTGCACCGCCGGAGTGCCACGCCCGAGCCACGTGCTGTTGGCGATGGGCGTGCCGAGTGACCAGGCACAGGGAACGCTGCGGTTCAGCCTGGGCTGGAACTCGCAACCATCTGACGTCGATGCCCTCATCGCGGCACTGCCGGCAGTCCTCGAACGAGCGCGCCGGGCCAACCGCGGTGGCAGTCGCGTGGCAGCGGGGGCGTCATGACCGCTCCGTTGAAGGTCGTCGCTGCTATGTCCGGTGGGGTGGATTCAGCCGTTGCCGCAGCGCGAGCCGTGGATGCGGGCCACGAAGGAGTGGGCGTGCACCTCGCGCTGTCGAAGAACCCCGAGACTGGCCGCGATTCAGGCCGGGGTTGCTGCACGTTGTCTGATGCCCGTGATGCCCGCCGCAGTGCCGACATTCTGGGAATTCCGTTCTACGTCTGGGACATGGCCGAGGAGTTCAGCGACGGTGTCCTTGACGACTTCGTTGCGGAGTATCTGGCAGGGCGAACGCCGAATCCCTGCATGCGCTGCAACGAGAAGATCAAGTTCGCGGCCGTCTTGGAACGTTCCATGGATCTGGGCTTCGATGCAGTGTGCACCGGCCACTACGCACGAATCGCGCAGAGTGCCACAGGCGAGCGGGAATTGCACCGTTCGGCCGATCCCCACAAGGACCAGTCGTATGTGCTCGGAGTCCTGACGGCGCAGCAGCTTGCCCATTCGATGTTCCCGCTCGGCGATTCTCTGAAGTCGGACGTGCGAGCAGACGCCAGCGAACGCGGACTACTCGTCGCAAACAAGCCGGACAGCTACGACATCTGCTTCATCCCCGACGGTGACACCGCTGGCTGGCTCCGAAACCGGATCGGGGCCGAACCAGGGGAGATCGTCGATGCGCTCAGCGGTAAACACCTGGGGAACCATGAAGGTGCCTACGCATACACGATTGGGCAGCGCAAAGGCCTGGGAATCAAGGTTGCGCCGGCTGACGGGCTGCCCCGCTACGTGGTGGGAGTTGACCCCGCCAGCCGGGTAGTGAGCGTTGGACCGCCGACCCTGTTGGACGTCGATTCGATCAGCGCCGCGAACGTTCGGTGGACTCAGGCGACTCCCGAAGTCGGCCAGCGGTGCCTCGCACAGGTTCGTGCCCATGGCGATCAACTGCCAGCAACGATCGAGCAGGCGAGTGACGGTGGGCCGCTCGTGGTGTCGCTGGAAGGAACGTTCCGTGGTGTGGCACCGGGTCAGAGTCTCGTCCTCTACGACGACACGAGGGTCATCGGTTCAGGGACGATCACCTCAACGTCGCGCAGGGCCCCGGCGCGCGCCTAGTTCGCGCACTCACAGCTTGTTCAGGTGAAGCTTGCGCATGACCGCGTCGGACATGATCAACGCGCTTGGGCTGACTATCTTGTAGCGAACTGAAACTACCCGAACGAGGATCGCGGCGATCATCGCGGCGATTTGGGCAAGGGCGATCGGGACACCAGCCGCATAAAGCCCGACGTAGGTCACTGCGGCGGCGAGGGCAGCCATTGTGTAGAGGTAACCGGGTCGCAGCAGTGCAGGCGGATCGTGGCAGAGCACGTCGCGGATCAGTGCTCCGCCGATCGCCGCTGTGGTTCCCACGAAGATCACCGGAAACGGGTCCAACCCGTCCTCCTGGGCTTTGACGCATCCCAGCAGAACCCAGGCGCCGATCATGAATGTGTCGAGCGCTTCGTACACCGGGTTGAATCTCGCGGCATCCTTGGCAAAGAACAGACCGACAACGGCGCCGATACACGCAAACAGTTGATACCAGGGATGCAGCAGGAGTGCGGGCTCACCGTTTTGCAGCAGGAGGTCGCGTACCAGACCACCGCCGACTCCGGTGGCGAAGGCGATCATGAGGACGCCGAGCACGTCGAGGCCCTTGCGGGTCGCGTGCATTGCGCCGGTCAGCGCACCGACGATGATCGCGGTCGTATCAAGAAAGTTGGGCAGAATCAGCCCTTGGTCTAAGACGCTACTGCTGATCATTCGAGGCGCCCGGAGTCGACTTCGGAGGCGCTCTCGATGAAGAACTGCTTGGTCTCCTCGACGGTCAGTTCCTCAACTTCGCGTTGCTTGCGAGACCAGAAGCTCCAGACCTTGTCCGACAGGTCAGCGGCCGAACCGGTGTGCCATCCGAACCATTGGGCGCCGGCCCTCATGACCAACGAAATGACCATGGCGGCAATCTGCGCGAGACCAGGGTCGGCATCGGCCTTGATAAGCAGCACGAATACAGATGAGGCGACCACAGCAGGCACGGCGACGAACACCCCAGGACGAACGATGGTGGGCGCTGTTCCGGCCAGGATGTCACGCAGAATTGGCCCGCCGACAGCTGTCAGGACGCCGACGAGCACAGCAGAACTTGGCGCCAGACCTGCTCGTAGCGCCGCACCCGCACCCAGCGTGCACAGGAACCCCATTGCCAGTCCATCGAGAATCACCATGACTGAGTCGAACCGTGAGATCAGCCCAGCAAAGAAGAACCCAATGAGGGCCGTCCAAAATGCCACAACCACAAATAGTGGCTGCGTCAGGATGTTCGGGGTCCCGGTGGTGATCAGCAGGTCGCGGATCAGCAAGCCGCCAAGACCAGTGGCGAAGGCGATCCCAAAGACACCAATGACATCGAACCCACGCTTTGCTGCATATGTGGCGCCTGCCAGTCCACTGACCGCGACTGCGGCGTAGGTAGTCCACGAAGGCAGGGTGAGAACAAGGCCGTTAACTTCCAGTCCTGTTGCCACGGCTGCTCACACTAGCGGCGGACTAGGCTGAATCGCGTGTTCGTAACCGGAAATTCAAGTCAGTGGTGACTCAGTGAAATCAACGACGCCGAACGAGTCCGCAATTGCGGCGCTGAACAGTGCTGCCGCAGTGACGATGGTGGGGTCGGTACCAGGCGTTGATGTGTGGGAATCCACCGCAGTGATCCGCGGTGAACTGCCCTCGCTACCCATGCTTCCGGAGTTGCCAGCGCGCGGACCTGGTGCCGACATGGTGGGCCGCACGATGGCACTTCTAGCGGGAGTCAGCTCGGAATTCGCCGTCACAACCACGCCCACCGGTTGGCGTCTGGCGGGGCACCTGAGTTCCGCGCTGCCCGGATCGATGCGCCGCGCGAGCGCCTGGCTGGGCGAGGATCTTGATGCGGCCGAGAACTCCTTCGCCGACTACAGCGGGTGTTACAAGGTGCAACTGGTCGGACCCTGGACTCTGGCCGCTTGTGTTGACTTGCCCCACGGGGACAGACTCCTGCGTGATCGAGGCGCTGTTTCCGACCTGCAGGCCGCACTAGTCCAGGCAAGCGTGACGTTCCTGTCGACGCTGCAGCGGCGCCTGCCGAACGCGAAGTTCCTACTCCAATTCGACGAGCCGATGGTTGACCGCGTTCTCGAAGGATCGGTGCCGACCCCAAGTGGATTCAGTGCCTATTCACCAGTCGAGAGACCGATCGCTATCGCGGCGCTGGCTAGGTGCGTCGAGGCGGTCCAGCAGTGGGGTGCGATCTCCGGCATTCACAGTTGCGCGACAACTGCGCCCCTGGGGCTGATGCAGGAGGCCGGGTTCCCGTTCATTTCGCTCGATCTGACCATGCTGTCGCAGCTGAGCCGCCATGAGCGCGATGCCGTGGACGAGCAGTTCGGGGCCCTCTTTGACGCCGACCGTCTTCTGTTCGCCGGTCTCGGGGTCGACCTCGAACGTCGCTCGGCGCCGGAGCGGACCCTGGTTCCGCTGTCTGACTTGCTTGCCCGTTTGGCGATTGATCCGGTGACGTTGCTCGGGCAAGTTGTCCTCACGCCCACGTGTGGGCTTGCTGGGGTCGGCACATTGGCTAACGTTCGTGCAGTGATTTCCGAACTCAGCGCTGCTGGTCGACTGCTCCGCGACGAACGCGTCGATATCGAGGAAGGTGACCGGCGTTGACCAAGGATCCCCAGCAAGACCAAAGTGCCGGTCCAACTGCTGAACAACGCAGGCGGTGGCTCGAGCTTGTTGAGGTCGTGGAGGACGCTCGAACGCGTTACTACCTCAAGGACGCGCCAACTATCGGCGACGACGAGTACGACGCCATCTTCCGCGAGCTTGTTGAGTTGGAGGCCACCGCGCCGGAATTGGTAACCGCCGATTCACCGACTCAGACTGTCGGCGGCGCTCGGGCGGAAATGTTTGAGCCGGTGGAACATCTCGTCCGGATGATGAGCTTGGACAACGCGTTCGGAGTCGAGGAGTTGAGGGCCTGGGCGGCGCGGGTCGAAAAGGAGCTTGGATCGATCCCCGAGTTGTTGTGTGAGCTGAAGGTTGATGGGCTCGCAGTTGACTTGGTATTCGACAAGGGTCAGTTGCGTTCGCTTGCCACCCGCGGTGACGGTCGCGTCGGTGAAGACGTCACTGCCAACGTTCGGCATATGCCCAACATCCCGCTGCGGCTGCATGCCGCCGCTGATGGTGCGCCGATCCCTGAATTGCTTGAGGTCCGCGGCGAGGTTTACTTCCCAGTCGCTCAGTTCGGTGCGATCAACGACCAGCGGCTCGAGCTTGGGTTGTCGCCATTTGCCAACCCGCGGAATGCGGCGGCGGGAAATCTTCGTCAGCGGGTCGACAAGCGCGAACGCGAACTTGCTGAGGTTCGCGCCAACCTCGAGCAGATCCCGCCCACCAACGTCAAGGCCCTCACCCGTGCCCAAGAACGCGTCGATCGACTGGCGGCTGATTTGGCACGCGCGACGGATGCGCTGGGCGCTCTGCGCCTGGTTGTGCACGGGGTTGGCGCACTGGAGGGCACGCAGTCGCACACTCAGTCGCAGGCTTATCAGCAGCTCGCGGAATGGGGTCTTCCGGTTTCGGACAGGGTTGCCGTCTATGGCGATCTCGACGGCGTCGAGGAATATGTCGCTCGCTACGGCGAGAATCGCCATGACGTTGAGCATGAGATCGACGGTGTTGTCGTCAAGGTTGATGACTTCGCGCTTCAGGGGCGGCTGGGTTCCACCTCGCGTGCCCCTCGCTGGGCCATCGCCTACAAGTACCCGCCGGAGGTAGTCCGTACCAGGCTGCTCGATATTCAGGTCAACGTTGGTCGAACGGGGCGGGTTACGCCGTTTGCCGTGATGGAGCCGGTCCAGGTTTCGGGAACGACCGTGTCCATGGCAACCCTGCACAACGCGAGCGAGGTCAAGCGCAAAGGCGTCCTGATCGGCGACATGGTCTTCCTGCGTAAGGCAGGGGAGATCATCCCTGAGGTTCTGGGGCCCGTCGTTGAGGACCGAACGGGTGCCGAGATCGCGTTTGTCATGCCGACGAACTGTCCCGATTGCGGCACCCAACTGCGCCCAGAGAAAGAGGGCGATGCCGACATTCGTTGTCCGAATGGCCGAAGTTGTCCCGCGCAGTTGCGGGAACGACTTTTCCACGTCGGATCACGCGGTGCCCTCGACATCGAGGGGCTCGGCTGGAAGGCGGCATCAGCATTGCTGTCCGACAGCCTGCTCACCGACGAATCGGGACTATTCGCCCTGACTCCTGATCAACTCCTCACCAGCGAGTTCTTCACGCGGCACACAGACGGTGTCGCTGATCTGAACGAGAATGCGCGAAAGCTCCTCAGCCAGCTCGAGATCGCGAAGACGAAGCCGTTGTGGCGGGTGTTGGTGGCTCTCTCGATCAGGCATGTGGGGCCAACAGCCGCCCAGGCGTTGGCTGAACATTTCGCGAGCATCGAGGCGATTGCCGAGGCCTCAGAGCAGGAGCTCGCATCGGTTGAGGGCGTAGGAGCGATCATCGCGACTGCCGTCCGAGAGTGGTTCGAAGTCGACTGGCATCGTGAGGTTGTTGATCAGTGGACCCGCGCGGGCGTCCAGATGGTCGAGCAGCGACGCGAGAGGGGCCCACAGCCGCTCGCTGGCCTCACTGCGGTGATCACCGGAACGCTCGATGGTTTCACCCGAGATGAAGCCAAAGCTGCTCTCGTTGAGCAGGGCGCGAAGGTGACGGGTTCGGTGTCAAAGAAGACGTCATTCCTGGTGGCAGGTGACAGCCCTGGATCGAAGTTCGACAAGGCGGAATCGCTCGGGGTGCCTGTGCTTGATGCTGCCGGCCTGCGGCGGTTGCTCGACGAAGGTCCGGGAATCCTTCCCGTTGCGTAAGTCTCAATTCACCAAAAATGGCGAGGCTTAGAGACGGATCGACGAGGCTGGTGAGAAGATGACGAACATGGCTGCGAACTCCGCTACAACGACACGCGCAACGAAGGCATCGACGTCGAGTCGCTCGTCCCGCAAAGACGCCCCGCCGCGCGTTGAGAAGCCCGAGACTCTGGAGCACCTGCTCGCGACGTACCGCAATGCACCGGATCAGGTTGGCGAACATGGCCACGCGCCGCTTCACGAGTACGACGGCAAGTTCGTCGAAGCAGGTCAGCGCATGGTGTTCCTGCGGTCCACGCCAAATGCGGGCCAGTCGGGCGTGCGTCAGGCCGTATTTGTGCACGGGCTCGGCGGATCTGCCCGTAACTGGACCGACTTGATGTACTTGTTGTCACCTGTTGTTGGTGGCATTGCACCGGACCTCCCCGGCTTCGGACGCTCCCCACTGCCAAAGGACCGTGACTACAGCCAGGCAGCTCACGCGCAGTCCGTGATCAGGCTGATTGAAGATCGCT
Organism: Candidatus Nanopelagicales bacterium; assembly: GCA_030157755.1. Lineage (GTDB taxonomy): Bacteria > Actinomycetota > Actinomycetes > S36-B12 > UBA10799 > UBA10799. The sequence continues at coordinate 13,432 of JAOAUD010000172.1, read as the reverse complement.
GTGACGGCCCGATTGACTTGTTCGGAAACTCCATGGGCGGTGCGATCTCGGTTCGCATTGCGGCGCTGCGGCCCGACCTTGTGCGCAGTCTTGTGTTGGTGGCGCCTGCCCTGCCCGACTTCCGCCCGCGCCTCAGTGTCGCGCCCCTGATTGCGATGACTGCGCCGGTCCTGGCCGACATCACTTCGAGGGTTATCAAGTCTGAGGACGCCGAGGCCACCGTCGACCGCATGCACAACCTGTGTTTCCTCGACACTGCCCGAGTCCACCCGCAGCGCCGTGAGATCCAGATCGAGGAAACCCGTTGGCGCATGAGTCGTGAAAACGCTGCCGATCCGCTGCGCCTGTCTGCGCGCGGGCTCGGCCAAGCATTCCTGCCCGGGCGCCCCGATTACCTCTGGTCACTCGCCGAGCAGGTTGAGTGCCCAACTTTGGCGATCTTCGGCTCGCACGACAAACTCGTCGATCCTCGCCTCGCCACTCGGGCGGCGCGTTCGTTCAGCAACGGTCGTGTCACGACCCTTAAGACCGGCCACGTTGCGCAGATGGAAGATCCAGTGAAGGTCGCCCAACTTGTACTTCAGATGTGGGTAGAAAGCCACATCTGACGCCCGCTGTTAGTCCCGCTCCCAACGATTAAGCCCTTCGGAGACCCACATGGCTGACGCCACAATTGAAGACTTCCTGTCCCGGGTGATGGAACGACTGCCCGACATGAGCCGGGACAAATTCACCAGCCAGTCGTGGCGTTTCGAAGGGCGACCGACGGGTGAGGGCCTAGGTCTCAAGCCTGGCGTCGATGTCGACCCAGCGGCTGTCATCGCTCGCATCATGGACGTGGCCGACTATCCCGGGAACGTGAAGTACGTCGACGAGACGATCGTTGCGAAGCAGACCAAGAAGGCCGTGACCTACACGCAGAAGATGAAGCTTCCTGGGATCGGTGGCGTCCAGGTTGTGCTGACGATGAAGGACCTCGGAACTCGAGACGGGTACCGCGTCGTCGCCTGGCAGCAGGACGATGCAGCCACAGAGGCTCTGGACAAGAAACATGGCGGCGCCCGCACCGAGTACAACCTCGGTGCCTGGCTGGTATCCGAGACAGAGGTCGCTTATGCCTTGTCAGCATCTCCGCTCAAAAGCGACCTGGGATCACTCAAGTACGCGCTCATGACGAAGGGTTCGGACGCGACCACGGGCACTGTGTTGGCGACGAATATCGACTCGATGATCGCGTGGTCGCAGCGCGACTAGCGCTTGAGTGAACCGAGGGTTCCTTGATGGTGAACCAGCGGGCTGCCCCAACCTGAGGCGAAGAGCGCCTGCACGTGACCCAGGATCAACAAGTGATCGCCTGTCGGAATCACGTCGTGAACCACACATTCCAGGGAACTCAGACCGTTGTCGAGCAGCGGAACGCCACTGCGACCGGGACGCCATCGAACTCCGGCGAATCGTTCGTAGTGGTCGACCTCGCGATCGGCAAACACTGCTGCGATGCCGCCCTGTGATGACGACAAGACGCTGATCCCGAACTTCCCGGCGGCGATCAGGTGCGAGACGGTGCTAGTTGTCTGACCAAGCGAGACCGCAACGATGGGTGGTTCGAGTGACACCGAGAGGAACGAGCTGATCGTGCAACCGACCGGCTCGTTGTTGTTGTCTACGCTGGAAACGATGGCTACCCCAGTGGGGAAGTGACTCGCGGCGGCGCGGAGTTGGTTGCCAGTGACTGAGTCTGCTGAAGCATCAAGAATGGTCATATCAAGATCTCTCACATGGGCGCATTCCTCGTGGAAGGCGCGGCGAATCAGGACCGAAGTGGTTCGTTAGGCCTGACAGAGATCTGCATTTACGCGTCCGTGGTCGACGTAACGCCGCTTGATCAGCGGGGACGACACGAAGGCGAGCATTGGGCGAGGCTAACAGGTGCGGTCGCCGAACGCCATCTTCCGTGCCCGCAGTCGGGCGTTAGGTGAGCGCAGCGAACCGTTGGGGCGCGGTTCACGACCGATCGCGGAACTCTAGGATGGCGACCATGAGTTCGCAGACGTCCCTGACCGCCGCTGAGGTTGAACACCTTGCCCGGTTGGCACGCATGTCCCTGACAGACGAAGAGTTGACTCGCTACGCGGGTCAACTCGACCAGATCTTGCACGCGGTTGACCGAGTCGGTGAGGTGGCGGTAGATGAAGTGCCGCCGATGTCCCACCCGCAACCACTCGTGAACGTGTGGCGTGCCGACGTCGTGACGCCAGGGCTGACGGCAGATGACGTCCTGGCCGGGGCTCCCGCTGCCGAGGACGAACGGTTCCGCGTTCCTCGCATTCTGGATGGTGAGTAGATGAGCGCCACGACAGGTGCGATGCACCTGACCAGACGAAGTGCCACAGAGTTGGCAACGGCGATTGCAGCTGGCGAAGTGACCGCTCGTGAGGTCACTGATGAACACCTAGCCCGCATCGACGCTGTGGACGGTTCGATTCACGCCTTCTTGCACGTTGATTACGAAGGTGCGCGTGCGCAGGCCGATGCTGTCGATGCGAAGCGCGCCGCAGGCGGACCGTTGGGACCTCTGGCGGGTGTGCCGGTTGCGCTCAAGGATGTCTTCACTCAGAAGGGAGTCCCCACGACGGCGGGTTCGCGAATTCTTGAGGGCTGGCGTCCGCCTTACGATTCAACCGTTGTTTCGCGATTGCGCGACGCAGACTGTGTGATCCTCGGCAAGACGAACATGGATGAGTTCGCCATGGGGTCGTCCACCGAACACTCGGGCTACGGGCCCACTCATAACCCCTGGGACACCGATCGAATTCCGGGTGGTTCCGGTGGCGGCTCAGCGGCGGCAGTCGCCGCATTTGAGGCGCCGTTGGCAATTGGCACAGATACCGGCGGCTCGATTCGCCAGCCGGCATCAGTCACCGGCACGGTCGGCGTCAAGCCGACGTATGGCGGCGTTTCCCGGTTTGGGTTGATCGCGCTAGCTTCCTCGCTCGATCAGGCCGGACCATGTGCGCGCTCTGTCATGGATGCCGCGCTGCTGCACCAAGCGCTCGCTGGGCATGACCCGAAGGACTCCACGAGCCTCGACCTTGAGGTTCCCGATGTTGTTGCGGCGGCGAAGCGGGCAGACGTGCGCGGGATGCGTATCGGCCTGGTGTCGCAGTTGTCTGGTGACGGGTACCAGCCAGGCGTTCGGCAGCGGTTCGATGAGGCCGTCGAGATCCTCACCAACCTTGGCGCCGAACCAGTTGAGGTGTCGTGCCCGAACTTCGAGTACGCACTTGCGGCGTACTACCTGATCCTGCCGAGTGAGGCTTCCAGCAATCTCGCGCGGTTCGACGGCATGCGCTTTGGAATTCGAGTAGGCGATGACGGCGACGCGAATGTCGAGGAAGTCATGAGCGCGACCCGGGCCGCGGGGTTTGGTGATGAGGTCAAGCGCCGGATCATGTTGGGAACCTATGCGTTGTCGAGCGGGTACTACGACGCGTACTACGGCCAAGCGCAGAAGGTGCGGACTTTGATCGCCCGCGACTTTGACGCAGCGTTTAGCGAGGTTGATGTGTTGCTGTCGCCGACGGCACCAACGACAGCGTTCAAACTGGGGGAGAAGCTCGACGATCCACTCGCGATGTACCTCAACGACGTGGCCACGATTCCGGTGAACCTGGCCGGCAACGCCGCGATGAGCCTGCCGATTGGGCTGGCCCCGGAGGACGGCCTGCCGGTCGGCCTCCAGATCATGGCGCCATCAATGGCCGACGACCGCCTGTACAACGTGGGAGCGGCGCTTGAAACTGCGCTGCGTGACAAGTGGGGTCACCTGCTGATCGAGGAGGCACCAGCCCTATGAGCACCGCAACAGTGAATCCGGACTTCGCGACGGCGATCTCGAACTATGACCCGGTTCTCGGGTTCGAAGTCCACGTTGAACTGTCCACGAACTCGAAGATGTTCTGCGGCTGCCCGACTGATTTCGGTGCCGCACCTAACACCCATGTCTGCCCAACGTGTGTGGGACTTCCCGGCTCGCTGCCCGTCGTGAACGAAGCTGCAGTTGAGGCAACGATCAAGATCGGGTTGGCGCTGAACTGCGACATCGCGGAATGGTGCCGGTTCGCGCGGAAGAACTACTTCTACCCAGACATGCCCAAGGACTACCAGATTTCGCAATACGACGAGCCTCTCTGCAGCAATGGCTATCTCGATGTTGATGTTGTTGACGAGGCGGGCGAGCACCGGACGGTTCGCGTCGAGATCGAGCGCGTTCACATGGAGGAGGACACCGGAAAGCTCCTGCACACCGGGGGAGACACCGGGCGCATCCACGGTGCCGATTACTCACTCGTCGACTACAACCGCGCGGGTGTTCCACTGATCGAAATCGTCACGAAGACCATCGAAGGAACCGGCGCGCTCGCTCCTGAGGTGGGTAAGGCGTACGTCACGCAACTGCGCGAGCTCGTTCGTTCGCTGAACGTCTCTGATGTCCGGATGGAACAAGGTTCGCTTCGTTGTGACGCCAACGTGTCGCTGATGCCAAAGGGTGCAAGCGAATGGGGTACGCGGACTGAGACGAAGAACGTGAACTCGCTGCGCTCGGTTGAGCGGGCGATCCGGTCGGAAATCATTCGCCAGGCAGAGGTTCTTGACGCTGGGGGAACCATCACTCAGGAGACGCGCCACTTCCATGAGACCACCGGCGACACAACGCCGGGGCGCGAGAAGTCTGACGCGGAGGATTACCGGTACTTTCCGGAACCGGATCTGATTCCAATCGCTGCAGACCCGCAGTGGGTGGAACAGTTGCGGGCCGCGTTGCCAGAGGCTCCGAGCCTGCGCCTTGGGCGGCTGCAGAAGGAGTGGGGCCTTTCCGACTTCGACATGCTCGCCGTGGTGAGTTCCGGCGCCGTCGATGTCGTGGTCGCAACTGTGGATGCGGGAGCCGATCAGGCGGCCGCCCGGAAGTGGTGGCTTGGTGAGCTGACGCGGATCGCGAACTCCGAAGGCGTGGAACTTGAGGCATTGGCGATCACGCCGACTCAGGTCGCGAGGGTGGTAGCGCTGGTCGAGGATGGTTCGCTTAACGACAAGCTTGCGCGCAAGGTCATTGAGGGTGTCCTCGCCGGTGAGGGTGAACCCGATGACGTCGTTGCGGCCCGGGGCCTTGCTGTTGTCTCCGACGATGGCCCATTGATTGCGGCCATCGACGAAGCGATCGCGGCCAACCCCGACGTGGTCGAGAAGATTGCTGGCGGAAAACCACAGGCCGCTGGTGTCATTGTCGGTTCGGTTATGAAGGCGACCCGTGGGCAGGCGGATGCCGGGCGCGTCCGCGAACTCCTCTTCGAGAAACTGGGCGTCGACGCCTAACCGCACGTTTCCGCAAACCCCCTTCGTGTTGGGGGTTAAA
>JAOAUD010000172.1:5576-8006 GCA_030157755.1 Candidatus Nanopelagicales bacterium | reverse complement strand
CGCCTGTGGGCGCCAGTAACCCCAACACGAAGGGGGTTTGCCTTAACGGACTTGCAGTTGACGTTGGGTCAACGCCTACGTTTGTTGCATGGACGATGAACTGCTCAGCATCCACGAGGTTGTGAAGGTGTCAGGAGTGACGTCGCGAACCCTGCGCCACTACGACGCGATCGGACTGCTCAAGCCCGCCAGCGTCGGGCAGGGTGGGATCCGCCTCTACAGCCAGGCGGATCTGCTGCGCCTGCAGCAGATCCTGCTCTTGCGTGAATTGGATCTTGGACTGCCGCAGATCCAGCAAGTGCTCGATGGTCAACGCGACGAGCTCACTGCTCTGCGCGAGCACCGCGTTCGCATCCGGGATGCCGCGGCACGACTCGAAGAGCTTCAACGCACCGTTGAATCAACCATTGCCGCACTTGAGGAAGGCAGGAACATGTCCGCAGCAGAGATTTTCGCCGGGTTCGATCCTTCGCGCCAAGCCGCGTATGAGTCAGAGCTCCTTGAGCGCTTTGGCGCCGGAGTCCTTGAGCACATCGATGCAAGCTGGGCACGGATCGCCGAAATGTCGACTGACGATGCTGCAGCGATTTCGCAGGGCTACGCCGACGTCGAAGTGGCGGTCACCCAGTTGCTTCGTGGCGGTGCGAGTCCGGGCGATGAGATTGTCCAAGAGTTGATCGCGCTTCACTACGCCATCGTCTGCAAGTTCTGGACTCCGGATGCTCAAGCCTATGCGGGACTCGCAGAGCTGTACGTGACACATCCGGACTTCAAGGCTCGCTACGACGCCCACGATGAGAGCCTCGCGGAGTTTCTGCGCGACGCGATGGTTGTCTACGCGACGCGAAATCTGGCGGTTGCCGAGAGTTAGCAAGATCTGCAGTCAGGAAATCAAGCAGGTATCGCGGGTACCGTGTTTCGATGATCATCCGACGCTTGTGGCGGCAACGAATCGCGATCGCGGCAGTGTGCGCCGTTGCCACGGTTGGTACTGCCATTCCGGGCGCCGTTGCCGACGACAACGTGACGACGCTCGATGAGCCGGCCACGGAGCGAACCGCCGCGAAGCCTGGATGGATCACCAACAAGTCGCCAATGAAGGACCTGTCGGCGGGAACCTGGGCTGAGTTTGTTGGTCCTACTCAAGACCCCTGGCGTCCGACCGGAAAGGTGCTCGCTTCCACCGGATTTGAACCTGGCCGCGATGGATTCTTCTTCTTCAACTACTCAAATGTCGGGTCGAGTCTTCCCAATCGGATGAACAAGTACGTCTTTGGTGGCAACTACTCGAATGTGAAGAATCTCGGGTCGCAGCAGATGATCAACTTGTTCGGACGTCGCAATGTGTGTGCCGGCCACAAGAAGGGCAAGTCCAACAGTTGCGTTCTGACCCTCGGCGCGAAGGCGTGGATGGAGTCAGTCAATAGAGTCTCCTCGGGTGGGCATTGCTTCGGCATCGCCACTAATGCGGCCCAGTTGTTCAATCGGCAGCTGTCGCAGGCTCAATTTGGTGGGCGATCGACGACTCACTCGATTCCTTTCAAGCCTGCCTCGACTAGGCCAATCGCCCAGGCGTTCTCGCTCCAGACGCTGGCAACCTCACCGACTCTGCAACCGCGCAGCGCGGTCAAGTTGCTCAAGCGCAACCTGCGGCCTGGTCATGTCCCCTTCACGCTTTCGATGCGAGCCAGCGGTGGCGGCGGCCATGCGGTCACCCCGATTGCTCTGTCGAAGACCGGAAAGGGCACCTACGACATCTCGATCTACGACAACAACTACCCAGGTCGTGTCCGCGCGATTCACGCAAACACGAACTACGTTCCCGGCACCAAGAAGCAAGTTGGTTACGACTATGAGTTGTTCAGCCTGCCGGGAAGGCCACCGGAGAAGCTGGTCGGTTCGATCAATCTTTGGGACGTCACGAAATTGAGTGGAAAGTTCGCGTGTCCGTTCTGCGCGGGTGCAAAGAAGACCACTGTCCACCTGCAGCCGGTCGTCACCGAGACCCCCGTGAAGGTGACCTTGCGGTCCCCGAGCGGGAAGAAGATCAAGGGACTACGGACCATTGCGCCGTCCAATCCGTGGCTGCCGGGAACGCCCCAACCATTGCCGTCGTTCCAGGTTCCGCGTGGCAAGGCCTTCAAGGTTGTCATTGACAACGGCGCGAATACCCAACCGGCGAAAACGACGCTGACCGCGACGACGGGCGAACTCACGTGGGAGTTGGGGTACTACCAGTTGCCCGCTGGAAGCGTGGACTCGATCTCAATCACACCGAAGAGCGGGAAGTTGACGTTTGCCACGTCACAAGGATCCTCGCCTGCGCTCGCGATGGTGGATCACAGCACGATGTTCAATCCGCGGGAAATCTTGGTCGGCCCCAACGAAATGAATCCCGGTGCCACCTTCACGACTAAGACGAATATGCGG
>JAOAUD010000172.1:0-5566 GCA_030157755.1 Candidatus Nanopelagicales bacterium | reverse complement strand
CCTGCGAGATGTGTATAAGAGACAGCTCCCGGTCCTGGCGCATCCGCGGGCGGCGCGATTCAACTCGCTCAACAGCGCAATGACGGAGGCTTGGTCAAACTCGCCTCAAGTGGTGAGCCGTTGCCGCTCAACGTTCCCGTCGGAAGTCACCTGGCCTGGGACTACCTGAAGTGGAAAGTCTCGGCACCGCGCGTCAAGCTGGATGTCGTGGGTCCGACTGGTGCCGCTGTTGGGCAGTGGATTCCGTTGCAGACGGCAACCGAGTAGAAGCAGGACACAGATGACCCCACCTGGTTGGTACCGAGACCCATGGGAGCCGTCAGCCAACTCCGGGCAGCTCCGGTGGTGGGACGGTCTGGGTTGGACAAGTGCGATCGCGAACCCTGCGTCGGCTTTCAGTAACCCGGATCCGCGCAAGGATTTCGAGAACGAAGTTAAGTACGGTCGGTGGGCGAGAGTAGGGCTCATTGTTGGTGCCGCCAGTTACCTGCTCCTTTACCCTTCGTCTGTGTTCCTGGCTTCGATGTTTCGTGAGTCCGTTGACCAGTTAGGCCTGGACAGACAGTCCGGTTTGGCCGCCAACAAGGCCCGAACGGCGGAAGTATTCCAAGACCTGAACATCTTTTCGATGGCGGTCAACTTGATCAACGTTGGGCTATTGGTCGCCGGCGTGCTGTTTGTCTTGTGGTTCTACCACGCGGCAACAGTTGCCAGGCGGCTCGGCATGCGTGCGCGTCACAGCCCTGCATGGGCGGTGGGAGGGTTCATCGTCCCGATCATCTCGTTTTGGTGGCCGTACCAATCGGCGATGGATTGTCTTCCGAGCGATGATGTTGCGCGCGGACGAGTCAAGTGGTGGTGGGGACTTTGGATCGCCATGGGTGTGGTTGGCCTTGCGACCTACATTGCCAGCTTCTTCTCCCTGACACTTGGGATTGGGATGGCAATTGTCGCCATGGTTATCGCCGTGCTCGCGGCTCTGGCGGCACGCGATGTAATTCGGGCAATAGAACGGGCTCACCGTGCGGCTCTCGCTGCCATGGACTTGCCCTAGCGGGGTCTATCGGTGGGTGCACCGAGCAGGCCGACCTAGCCCGCGTCGCTCTCAAACGCAGATGCCTGATGTTCGTAGTATGTCTGACCGTCGTAGGTGCGGATATCGACGACAGCTGTGCGTTCCTCGACGATCTGCTCGTTGGCAAGTTCCGATCGAAGCAGAACGCCATCGAGCATTGACATGATCTCGTCTGGAAACTCGAGCGGGATGAAGTGCGTCCCGTGCAGGACGTGGATCTCGGCATGATCAATCTGCTCTGCGAAGGCCACAACGTCGCGCATGGAGGTCAGAGCGTCGAGTCCACCGGCGGCGACGGTGATGGGGACCTCGACGAACGACGGATCAATCGGCTCGTGCTCGCCGGCCGCGGGGAACATGTGGAAGTACCAGCCGAAGTCATGCTTGCCGAAGGCTTCCATCCAGGGAACGATGTCCTCCGGTTTGGCGCTCGGCATGATCATTCCGGTGTGCCGCATGATTTCGGCGGTCATTCGGTTCTTCGGCAGCATTCGAGCGAACGTATTGATCTGTGGTGCGAAGAATTCGCCGGTTCGAACCACGGCGAGGCTCAGTGGCTTGCGCAGCGGCTTGGGAACGAGGAAAGGGGCGAACGCGGCATCGAGCGTTCCACCCGGAACGCCAGCGCACATCACGAGGCCGGCGACTCGCTCTGGGTAGCGCTTCGTGATCTCGAAGCTGATGTTGACGCCGTATGACCAAGCGACGAAGATTGCTTGGTCGATCTCGCACTCTTCCAACAGTGCGAACGCGTCCGCGACGTGATCATCGATTCGAATGCGGTCGAGATCCTTCGGACGCTCCGATCCCAAGGTGCCGCGATGGTTGTATCCGAACACCTGATACCCGCAATCGGGCTCAAGCAGGCGGGGCCACGCTTCCGGGGGAACACCTAGGCCGTTGCACACGACAACGACGGGCCCGTCACCGTTGTTCGTCCAGCCCTCGAGCTTGGTGCCGTCCGCTGAGTGGTACTCGAAAGTCGAATACATGGCTACAAGGGTGACACGCGATCCATCTTCGTGTGGCAAAGGTGCCGAAATCAATGCCTGTGAGTCGAAGCCTGCCGGTGGCGTAGGCTTGCCGCCATGGCGAATCCGACTGACATGAAGCCCCGCAGTAAAGAGGTCACGGACGGTCTGGAGCGCGCTCCAGCACGCGGAATGTTGCGTGCCGTAGGTATGGAGACAGAAGACTTCAGCAAGCCGCAGATCGGGATTGCCTCGTCGTGGAACGAGATCACGCCGTGCAACCTGTCGCTGGATCGCCTCGCGACGAACGCTAAAGAGGGCGTGCACGCGGCCGGCGGTTTCCCGATGCAGTTCGGAACGATTTCGGTGTCCGACGGCATCTCGATGGGCCACGAAGGTATGCACTTTTCGTTGGTCAGCCGCGAGATCATCGCGGACTCCGTCGAAGCCGTTATGCAGGCTGAGCGGCTCGATGGAATGGTCACCTTTGCTGGTTGCGATAAGAGTCTTCCCGGCATGCTCATGGCCGCCGCGCGAATCGACGTCGCGAGTGTGTTTGTCTACGCCGGTTCGATCCTGCCTGGTCGCGTTGGCGACAAGCAGGTGACGATCATTGACGCATTCGAGGCCGTCGGCGCCTGTTCTCGCGGCCTCATCACGCGTGCCGAGGTCGACGAGATCGAACGCGCGATCTGTCCAGGCGAGGGCGCCTGCGGCGGTATGTACACCGCGAACACGATGGCCAGCGCGGCCGAAGCAATGGGAATGTCGCTGCCAGGATCTGCCGCGCCACCCGCGGTTGACCGTCGCCGAGACGGATTTGCGCGCCGCTCGGGCGAGGCCGTCGTTGAGCTCATTCGCCAGGGAATCACGACACGAGACATCATCACTCGCAAGTCCCTTGAGAACGCCATTGCTGTTGTCATGGCATTCGGTGGTTCAACGAACGCTGTGCTGCATCTGCTCGCGTTGGCCCATGAGGCGGACATCGACCTTGAGCTAGCTGACTTCCAACGCATCTCCGAGCGCGTGCCGTTGCTCGCCGACGTGAAGCCATTCGGTCGCTACGTGATGAGCGACGTCGATCGCGTCGGGGGAGTGCCCGTCGTCATGCGTGCGCTGCTCGACGCGGGTCTGATTCACGGCGACTGCCTGACTGTGACTGGCAAGACCGTTGCCGAGAACCTTGCCGACATCACGCCCCCGGATCCCGATGGCGACATCTTGCGGGCGATGCAGACGCCGCTCGATACCCACGGCGGACTCACGATTCTCCACGGGTCGTTGGCACCTGAAGGCGCTGTCACCAAGAACGCCGGAATCGGCGTCGACGAGTTTGTCGGAACGGCCCGGGTGTTCGAGCGCGAACAGTCCGCGATGGCCGCGCTTGAGGACGGCACGATCCAGGCTGGCGATGCGGTTGTGATCCGCTACGAAGGCCCAGTGGGTGGTCCGGGTATGCGCGAGATGCTGATGATCACCGGCGCCATCAAGGGTGCGGGTCTCGGCAAGGACGTGCTGTTGCTTACCGATGGTCGTTTCAGCGGAGGCACCACTGGCCTATGCGTGGGTCATATCGCGCCGGAAGCCGCCAACGGTGGGCCGATCGGGCTGGTTCGTGACGGTGACCAGATTCGGATCAACGTCAAGGAACAGACGTTGGATGTGTTGGTCGATCCGTCCGAGCTCGACAGACGGCGGCAGGAGTGGGCTCCGCTGCCCGCTCGTTACACCCGCGGCGTGCTGCACAAGTACGCGCGACTCGTGGGATCCGCGTCTCACGGAGCGGTGTGCGACTGACATGTCCATCGATAGCAACCTCGCGGACCTGCGCAAAGCCGATGTCGTCGTCACGGATGGCGGCATCGAGACGTGGATCGATTTCAACTCCGACTATGACCTGGGCGATCTTGGCACGATCGGCATGTTGGATGACGGACCCGGACGCGCGGTTCTGGTTGACCTCGAGACTCGCTACATCAAGGCCGCCCGGAAGCACGATCTCGAGATCGTGATCGGCACTCCAAGCTGGCACGGGTCCGTCAACCGCCTAGTGGCAGCGGGGCATCCCGAGGAGGACGTCGAGCGACTGAATCGCAGCGCCGTATGGCTGGTTCGCGCTTTGCGGCGCGAGGTTGCCCACGGCCGGGGATTCGTCGCCGCGGTGATGGGTCCGTTTGGTGATGGATATCGTCCAGAGGATTCGCTCAATGTTGAGCAGGCACGCAGCGTTCACCAACGTCAGGCGAATGCGCTGGCCGACGCCGAGCCGGACTTCCTGTTTGCAGTACCGCTTCCAGCAGCCGATGAGGCAGTTGGAATCTGTCAGGCGATGGCAGCTTCCGGGGCCGCATACGTTCCTAGTTTCCTGATCGGTGCCGATGGCCGTTTGCCAGACGGCACGCCGCTCGGCGAAGCGATCGGGCGAATTCTCAGTGAGGTCGATATCGCGCCGCTGCACGTGTCCGTGTCGTGTGTGCACCCACGCACGTTTGTGGCTGGCTACCAGGCCGCGCAAGAGTTGGTCGGTGCCGACAACCTGCGCCTGGTTGCTGAGCTGAAGGCGAATGGTTCGGACCTGCCAAAGGAGACTCTCGACGGTTCCAAGCAACTTCACAGCGATGATCCAGTGCAGTGGGCTGCGGACATGGTCGCGGCACGTGATGCCGCGAAACTGCGGATCGTCGGGGGTTGCTGCGGAACTGACGAGCGCCATATCGCGGCACTGGCCGCCGCGCTGACTTCCTAACTGGGCCGCTTGTCTGTCGTAGAACCCCGACGGCCGACCCGGGGGAGGACACCCGGAATCGGCCGTCTTGGGAACCGTCTAGCGTGCGAGGACTACTTCGCCGGGGGGACGAGTACGCCGTCGATCACATAGACGGTGGCGTTGGCAGTCTTCACGTTTCCGCAGACGACCTGTGCCGTGCCGTTCACGGTGAAGCTCTCACCGCTGCCAGTGACAGTGATGTTCTGACCCTCAAGCGTCATGTGCGTACCGGCAAGGTTCGCTGGGGTCAAAGTTCCAGCGACCACGTGGTACTTCAAGACGTTCGCGAGCGCGCCAGTCGGGTCCTTCGTCAGTGACTGGAGAGTTGCTGCCGGAACCTTCTCGAAGGCGGCGTTCGTCGGGGCGAACACAGTGATGTCCTTCGCGGAGTTCAGCGTCTCGCCGAGGCCTGCAGCCTTGACCTGGGCTGCGAGTGTGGTGAGCAAGGGGTTGCTTGCGGCAGCTGTGCCAACCGGAACCTTCGCCATCTCCGCGACGGATCCGGGACCGCTGGTGGGAACTGCACTGCAGCCGGGGCCAAATGGAGCGCTGGCGTTTGCGGTGGTTGTTGACGGCGAGCTTGAAGTTGAACTTTCAGAACTGCTAGACCCACAGGCGGCGATTGTCATCACTCCAGCAGCTGCCAGGGCAGGGATGACGATGAGTCGGGTGCGAGTGTTCATGTTTCCTCCAGAAGTGTCGGTCGAGGTGTTGCTACGACTTCTATTCGCGCAAGGCCGGGCGCTTGGA
>JAOAUD010000171.1 GCA_030157755.1 Candidatus Nanopelagicales bacterium | reverse complement strand
ACTCCGTGCGAAGTGAAGTTGCGAACAACGAGCAGCAACTGATCAGCCGCTACGACGCCACGATCGCCGCGTACCCAGCGCTGGCCTCGAAACTCACGCCACTTCGAGACCAGCACGCGCAGCACCTATCGGCCATGGGCACACAGCCCGCCAGCAACGACGGAAACAGCCCAACGGTCGGCAAGACGTCGGCAGCCGCCGTGGCGGAACTGACTGCCGCCGAGCGTCGCGCTTCGACCGAGCGAGTGAAATCAAGCGGTCAGGCGGCAGGTGCTGACCTGATTTGGAATCTTGCGCTGATCGCCGCCTCTGAGTCGCAACATGCGGCAGTCCTCGCCAAGGGGTCGGCATGAGCGACCAGACGATCGACAACCTCACCCGGGCGTTGGAAGGGGAATACGCCGCCACCTACGCGTACGGGCTAATTGGCGCGAGGGTTTCCGGTGCCGCACAGGTTCGTGCCCGACAAGCACTCACTGCCCATCGGCAAGCGCGCGATGAAGTGCGATTCGACTTGGCCGCGCTACAAGCACCCGTCCCTCCACCCGCAGCCGCCTACAACACCGACGGGCCCATCGACACACCTGCGCAGGCAACTGCCCTAGCCGTGCAGACCGAGTTGCGACTTGTCAGGAACTGGGCGGCTGTCGCAACTACCGCGGCCGGTGCATCCCGCGACCGTGCCGTGCGCCATTGCCAGGAGTGCGCGACCAGAGCAACAAGTTGGGGGTCACCCAGTCAAGCCTTCCCGGGCTGACCGATCCGGACCGCTCGTCGCCGACTATCGGGCAGACCTAGCTCTCGCGACAAGTTCGGGTGATGACGTCAACCGCGTCACTGACTAGCACCTCGCGCCGTTCGTCGGTCGCCCTGTCCTTAATCTCGATCACGCCGTCCGCCAGACCACGACCAACAACAACAATCGTTGGCACACCGATGAGCTCGGCATCCTTGAACTTCACTCCAGGCGAGGCAGCCCGGCGATCGTCATAAAGCACACGCAATCCGCCCGCCTCAAGATCCTCCGCCAATTTTCCGGCTGCCGCGTAGACAGCGTCATCCTTGCTCGTCGCGACGATGTGGACGTCCGCGGGCGAGATCGACCGTGGCCAGATCAGCCCCTTGTCGTCATGGCTCTGCTCGGCAACAGCGGCAACGGCTCGCGATACACCAATTCCGTAGGAACCCATCGTGACAACAACGCGCTTGCCATTCTCATCCAAAACCTTCAGGTCTAACGCTTCTGCGTACTTGCGGCCGAGTTGGAAGATATGGCCGATCTCGATTCCACGTGCGAGTGTCAGAGCGCCACCGCAGTTCGGGCAAGGATCTCCCTCGCGAACTTCTGCCGCCTCGATGGTTCCATCGGCCACGAAGTCTCGACCCGCAACCACGTTGAAGGCATGCTGGTCCGCGACGTTTGCCCCGGTTAGCCACACCGAACCATCGACGACTCGTGGGTCAACGACATAACGAATCCCCGACTCTGACTCCTCGCCCAAGACCTGTGGTCCGATGTAGCCGGGAATAAGCACTGGATACTTTCTGAAGTCGCCCGCCTCAAAGGGACGGAACGTCGCTGGCGCAACCGCTGCCTCAAGTCTCTTCTCGTCAACCGCACGATCACCCGGAACGCCGATAACAAGCGGGGTCTGCGAGCCATCCGCATGTTCGAGCATGACTACGACGTTCTTCAACGTGTCCTGCGCTTGCCAGGTGCGACCTGCCGCACTCAGGGTCGGATCCGCATTTGCGAACTCGACAAGTCCGTCGATCGTCGCGCAATCCGGGGTCGCGATGGTTTCCGCCGGTGGCTTTGAGCTCGCGTCACTCGTGGGCCCCGGAGTCGTCGTCACGGCCTCTACGTTGGCTGCGTAGTCACAGCTTTCGCAACGAACAAATGTGTCCTCACCGTTTTCACACGGCGCGAGAAACTCCTCGGAGGCCGAGCCACCCATTGCACCCGATGTCGCGGAGCAAATCACATACGACAACCCCAATTGGTTGAAGGTCTTGATGTAGGCATCACGATGTTTTCCGTAGCTCTCAACCAGCCCGGCATCTGTGTAGTCGAAGGAATAGGAATCCTTCATCACAAATTCGCGACCGCGCAGGATTCCCGCGCGTGGCCGGGCTTCGTCGCGGTACTTCGTTTGGATTTGGAACAGCGAAACCGGAAGATCCTTGTACGACGAGTACTCGCTCTTCACCAGGAGGGTGAACATCTCTTCGTGGGTGGGCCCAAGAAGGTAGTCGGCTTCTTTGCGGTCCTGAAGGCGGAACAGTGTGGGGCCGTACTCGTCCCAGCGCCCGGTTGCTTCGTATGGCTCTCGTGGGAGCAACGCAGGGAAGTGCACTTCTTGAAAGCCTGCGTCGACCATCTGCTTGCGAACGATTTCCTCCACGTTGCGCAACACGATGTAACCCAGGGGAAGCCAAGTGAAGACGCCTGGTGCAACGCGCCTCACGTAGCCCGCGCGAACTAGGAGGCGGTGACTCGGAACCTCCGCATCGGCGGGGTCATCACGCAAGGTTCGAAGGAACAAGGTGGACATGCGCAACAACACAGGTGACTCCCGTAGCTACCAAGCGTGGATCGATTGAGTTCTCGCACAGGTTATCCGCCTTCGCGGTGGGGCGGGTCGCACCGGTCTACCGAAAACGCTGCAATGCGCACCGCCGGTCAGAACAGAACCGTCGCGAAGGTGCCGACCTGCCGGAAACCCACATGCTCGTAGGCGCGCAAAGCGGGTTCGTTATGGCTGTTGGCATACAGGCTGATTCGCGGCGCATGTTCGGCGCGGGCGATTCTGACTACGGCCGACAGGGCACTGATCGACAGTCCACTGCCGCGAAGTCGTGGAGTGATCCACACGCCTTGCAGTTGCGCACTCCCCCGGCCAACTGCCCCAATTTCCGCCTTGAAGATCGTTTCTCCGTGATCGATCCGCCCGTACACCCGGCCCTGAGAAATCGACTGCGCCACTCGTGCCCGGTAGCCGGGACCACGTCCACCCGCAATCGGGGAAACTCCGACTTCCTCGGTGAACATGTCAATCGCGGCGGGCATGAACACGTCGATGTCTTCAATGCCAAGACGTCGAACTCCCTCGAGCGGTTCGGGCTCGGGATCATGCGTACACACCATCAATGGCTGGTCCTCGCGTACTTCGCGGCATGGCCCCCACGTCGGTTCGAGGCGCCGCCAGAGATCGAGAACTTCCTCGCGGTATCCAACGATCGCTGAGGAACGCCTGCCAACCTGGGACAGCCGAGCGGCAAACTCGCGACGTGCCTGAGGAGTCGTCTCCGCCAAGATCACGTTTGGGCCGATGAATACGGCCGATCTCAGCTGGCCGTCTGAGAACCAGCCCCACGTTGGCCCACCAGATCCAAGCGGATCAAGCTGCGCAGCAACAACACGTTCGGCAACCACGCTGTTGGCGTCTTGATCGCGATCGAGCAACTCGATGAGGGCCGGAAGGTCAGCAACCCCCAGTTCGCGAACGGTATCCGCGAAGCCGTCAGCTGACTGTGACTGTTGGTCCGGAAGCATCTTCACTCGCACCGTCGCCACCCGGCATTGATTCGGCGAGGCGCATTGCCTCTTCAATCAAAGTTTCGACGATCTGCGCCTCAGGCACGGTCTTGATGACTTCACCTTTGACGAAGATCTGACCCTTGCCGTTGCCTGATGCGACTCCTAGGTCCGCGTCTCGTGCCTCACCGGGTCCGTTGACGACACATCCCATAACGGCGACGCGCAGCGGAACGTCTAGGCCTTCGAGGCCAGCGGTGACCTGCTCCGCCAACGTGTAAACGTCAACCTGCGCCCGGCCACACGAAGGACACGACACGATCTCCAGCCCGCGTTCACGCAGGTTCAGGGACTCAAGAATCTGCAGGCCAACCTTGACCTCTTCTTCCGGCGGTGCGGACAGCGATACGCGGATCGTGTCGCCAATCCCCTTGCTCAGAAGCGCACCGAACGCGACTGCTGATTTGACCGTGCCTTGGAATGCGGGTCCGGCCTCCGTAACACCGAGGTGCAGGGGGTAATCGCATTGTTCGGCGAGCAGTTCGTACGCGCGAACCATCACGACCGGGTCGTGGTGCTTGACCGAAATCTTGATGTCCCGGAAATCGTGCTCTTCAAAGAGGGAGCATTCCCAGAGAGCCGACTCGACCAATGCTTCGGGAGTCGCCTTTCCGTACTTCTCCATGATCCTTTTGTCGAGCGAACCTGCATTCACGCCGATTCGGATGGGAGTACCTGAGTCCTTGGCAGCGCGTGCGATTTCGCCAACCCGACCATCGAACTCCTTGATGTTCCCAGGGTTGACTCGAACGGCGGCGCACCCGGCATCAATGGCGGCGAAGATGTATTTCGGCTGAAAGTGGATGTCGGCAATAACAGGAATTCCGGACTTCTTCGCGATCTGACCGAGCGCTTCGGCATCGTCCTGACTCGGGACCGCAACCCGAACAACCTGGCAACCCGATGCGGTCAGCGCTGCAATTTGCTGGAGGGTTGCATTCACATCCGCAGTCACGGTTGTGCACATCGACTGGACGCTGATGGGCGCATCGCCACCGACGAGGACCGGATGTGTGGGATGGCGCAGCAGAAGTTGGCGCGACTTACGACGAGGTGCCAATACAGGCGGGGGCGGCTGGGGCATGCCCAGTGCGACGCTCATGCCCCAAGTATGCCCCTATTCATCGTGACGAAACACGCAGCATTGCTCCACGCATCACAATGTGCGAACGAGGATCAGCCGATCTTGACCGGATTCACCAGGTCGGCGTACAGCAGCAGCGCACTCATCCCAATCAACAGGAATGCCACTGCGTACGCCACCGGCAGTGCACGAGCAACGTCGACAGGTCCCGGATCGGGCCGATGCCGGAAACGCGCGATCTGACGGCGACCGCCTTCCCAGAGTGCACCAGCGACATGGCCGCCATCAAGAGGCAACAACGGGATGAGGTTGAAGAGGAAGAGGAACAGGTTGAGCGATGCAACCATTCCGAGGAACTGCACGATCTTGAAGTTGGCTGGCGCCTCGGCCGCTGCCACGTCGCCGCTGATACGAGTCACACCCACCACGCCGATCGGCCCGTTGGGGTCACGTTCCTCGCCGCCGAAGGCCGCCTGCCCAACACCGATGATCTTCGATGGGATCGCGATGAGTGCCTGCGCGGTGCGAATCGACAGATCCCACATCTGACCGGGAACGGCCGTGACGGGCTGTGGTTCAAGGACCACCTCGGGGCTCATGCCGAGGAAGCCCTGCGGCGCGAGGTCCTTCGTCGGCTGACCATCCACGACGACAGGGCGGTCGACGACCTGAATCGTTGTGTTCAGATTGACTGGTTGGCCATCACGCGTGACACCGATCGTCGCTGGCCCCGCCGGACTCTCACGAATCGCTTCAGAAAACTGCTGCCACGAGTCCATCGGCGTGCCGTTGAAGCTGGTGATGACATCGCCAGACTTCAAACCCGCTGTGGCTGCCGGGCTAGCAACCGAGCCGGGTGCGCAACCAAGAGTCACCTTGCCCGCACTTACCGCGGGGGTACAGGCGGTGACTTCGGAGACAGACAAAGTGGTCGCCGGAGTTCCAAACCCGACAAGCACGATGGTGAAGAGAATGAAGGCCAGGATCAGGTTCATCACTGGGCCGCCCATCATGACGACCAACTTCTTCGGGACGCTGAGCCGATAGAAGGTCCGCTTCTCGTCCTCGGGTGTGAGGACTTCTTCCTGGGCCTGGTTGCGTGCGTCTTCGATCATCGCGGTCAGCCGACCGGTCGATGATGCCCGAACCTTGCCGTCAGGGCCTGGCGGGAACATTCCGATCATGCGGATGTATCCGCCGAATGGAATCGCCTTGACTCCGTACTCCGTTTCGCCCTTCTTCTTCGACCACAGTGAAGGCCCGAAACCGATCATGTATTGGGTGACTTTGACGCCGAACTTCTTCGCCGGGATGAAGTGGCCGAGCTCGTGCCATGCGATGGAAAACAGGATCGCAAAAACGAAGGCGACGATTCCGACAACTTGCAGCATCCGGTCTAACCTCCGATTAGTTCGCGCGCAGCAGGCCTAGCCCAAGCTTCCGCTGCCAGCACGGCGTCCACCGTGAGTTCCGCATCCGAAACGAATACCGAACCTTCGCCAGCAGCTGTTCCGTCTACATGATGCGCCACAACGCGCTCAACTGTCGACAGGATGCCAGGGAATGCCAAACGCCCTGAGAGAAATGCTTCTACACATTCCTCATTTGCCGCATTGAATACCGCCGGCGCTGTGCCTGCCAATTGGCCGACCTCGCGTGCGATTCGGACCGCGGGGAATGCCGCCTCGTCCAACGGGAAGAACTCCCAGGTCGCTGCTTCGGACCAATCACACGACGGTGCGGCACCGGGAACTCGGTCAGGCCACCCCAGTCCCAGCGAAATCGGCATCCGCATATCCGGCGGACTCGCTTGCGCGAGGGTAGATCCATCCGTGAACTCAACCATCGAGTGAACGATGGACTGCGGGTGCACCACGGTTGAGATCTGGGAGTAATCGAATCCGAACAGCAGGTGGGCTTCGATCACTTCAAGCCCCTTGTTGACCAACGTCGCCGAGTTGATTGTGACGACCGGACCCATCTTCCACGTTGGATGAGCGAGTGCCTGCTCGGGCGTCACAGCGGCGAGTTGGTCACTCGTCCAACCTCGGAAGGGTCCACCGGATGCTGTAAGGACGAGACGCGCGACCTCGTGTTCGGCACCGGCCCTAAGGGCCTGCGCCAACGCTGAATGCTCAGAATCCACGGGAACGATCTGTCCCGGCTGGGCAGCTGAGGTGACGACTTTCCCGCCGACAACGAGTGACTCCTTGTTGGCCAGCGCCAGAATCGCTCCGCTGTCCAGCGCAGCCAACGTCGGCTTGAGTCCGACTGAACCTGTCATGCCGTTGAGCACGACGTCGCAGCCCATCCCTGCGATTTCGGTGGCCACAGTCGGACCTGCCAGGATCTGGGGAATCACGAATTCGCCTGGTCGCAGCCCTCGGTGGCGCGCTTCTTGATCGATCGTCAGGGCGAGCGCGATTGCGGCATCCGGATCGGCAACGCCGACGACCTCTGCTCCGGTCTCCAGTGCCTGCCCGGCAAGTGCCTTGAGGTCCGAGCCACCTGCGGCCAACGCAACGACACGGAACCGATCGGGGTTTCTGGCAATGATGTCCAACGCCTGCGTGCCAATGGAGCCGGTGCTTCCGAGAAGCACGATGTCGCGAGTCACGCCCCCATTGTGACGGACGGGGGCTCGGGCAGGGCGCGGAAGCCTTTTGTGGATCATCGAGACGGCACGAATCGATGATCCACAGCGGTCAATTGCCAGGGTTCTCCGGCGGAATCTGGTTGGACTGCGACGAAGCTGACTCCGTAGGCATCGGCTGCGGCGGAGTCGTCGACGGCGAATCTTGCGGCTTCGGGTTCGCCGGTTTGGTCTGCTGCGGTGAGATCGGCGCCTGCTGTGGGGTGGCGACCGTTGGAGTCGCTCGACGACCAGGTCCACGAATCGTCAATTTGAGACTGGTCTTCCGGAACTTCGTTCCACCAAGTTTCGCTTTGTACAGCGTCGCGCCCGCGAGATTGACGTTGAGGAATCGCGCATGGCGCAGGTTCGCGCGGGTGAAGTCAGCCTGTGAGTAGTCGGTGTTTTTCAAGGTCGCATACGACAGGTCTGCGGAACGGAGGTTAGCCCGAACTCCAGAACCTCGGCTGACAACGACGCCCTTCATCTTTGCTTTGCGCAGGTCCGCGCCTGTGAAGGTCACGTCTACCAGCTTCATCCAGGCGAACTTGGTGTCTCGCAAGTTGGCGTTGGTGAAGGTAACCCTGCGCAGCGTCAGACGCTGATCGCCGCGAGTGGCGCTGACGTACTTCACCTTAGTGAAGTCAACTCCGCGGAGGTTGGCCCCAGTGAAGTCGGTATCCAGGAGCACTGCCTTCTTCAGCGATACGCCGGAGAGGTCCACACCCGTGAAGTTGGCGCCCGTCAAGTTTGCACTCTGCAGGACAACCGACTGTGCGGCGACGCCTGTGAAATTGGCGCCGGAGAGGTTCGCGCCGGTGAAGTTGGCACCAGTGAGATTCGCGCCGGTGAAGTTGGCGCCGGCGAAATCGATGCCCGCCATGTCCACGCCTGCCAAATCAATACCAGCAAGGTCAGTGCCCGCGCACGAACCGTCTGGTGAACACACATCGACAAGCGGTGGTGGCAGCGCTTGAAGATTCGCCGAAGCATTGACTTCCGTCGCCGGCGAGTAGTTTCCATCCCCGGCCTGCGCTGCGGTGATTGTGCAGGTTCCGGCGGCGAGGAGTTGAGCGCTTACTCCAGACACCGTGCAAGTACTCGGAGTCTGAGACGTGAAGGCCACGGTCAAACCGGAGGTCGCGGTGGCGGTGAGAGGCATCGTGCCGCCCTCTATTGAGACCTGTGACGGAAGAGTGAAGGAGATTGTCTGCGAAGCCAGGCCGACCTCGAAGGTGCGCGTGACGGGAACTGCCGCGTTGTAGTTGTCGCTGCCTGCTTGGCTCGCGGTGATGCTGCAGGTGCCCGCCGCCACGATTGTGGCCGTCGCTCCTGAAACGGTGCAGATGCCAGTGGAGTTGCTGGCGAAGCTGACATCAAGTCCAGACGAAGCGGTTCCAGATAACGCCACTGGACTCACACCGAAGGTGACGTCATCGGGCTGAGTGAAGTCGATGGTCTGATCGGCCATGCCAATGCCAAACGTCTGGGTGACGTCGGTGGCGGCGTTGTAGTTGTCGTTGCCCGCCTGGGATGCGGTGATGCTGCAGGTTCCGGCGGCGACCGTGGTGACGGTGCTTCCCGACACCGTGC
>JAOAUD010000170.1:4099-9107 GCA_030157755.1 Candidatus Nanopelagicales bacterium | reverse complement strand
CGCTTCAAGGGTCAGCCAGTGCCAGAGACACACCGCAAGCAGGCGGAGTACGAGGTCTCGGTGATGTGCCAGATGGGCTTTCCTGGCTACTTCCTCGTGACCGCGGACCTCGTTCGGTACGCCAAGCAGGAGGGCATTCGAGTCGGGCCAGGCCGGGGTTCGGCGGCAGGTTCCATCGTCGCGTGGGCAATGGGTATCACCGAGCTTGATCCGATCAAGCACGGGCTGCTGTTCGAGCGGTTCCTGAATCCTGAGCGTGTGTCGATGCCTGACATCGACATGGACTTCGACGAACGCCGCCGTGGCGACATGATCCGCTACGCCACCGCGAAGTACGGCTCCGAGCGAGTCGCGCAGATTGTTACCTACGGATCGATCAAGGCGAAGGCCGCGATCAAGGACTCGGCCCGCGTACTAGGAATGCCCTATGCCCTGGGTGACAAGATCACTAAGGCAATGCCACCAGCCGTCATGGGCAAGGACGTTCCACTGTCCGGCATCTTCGACTCCAAACACCCGCGCTACTCCGAGGCGGGGGAGTTTCGCGATCTTTATGACTCCGACGCAGACATTGCCAAAGTCGTCGACACGGCCAAAGGCCTTGAGGGCCTCAAGCGCCAGCCGGGAGTCCACGCCGCCGGCGTCATCCTGAGCCGCGAACCTCTGATTGACGTCATTCCGATTTGGAAGCGTCAGCAAGACGGCTCGATCATTACCCAATTCGATATGGGTGTGTGCGAGACACTTGGCCTGTTGAAGATGGACTTCCTTGGCCTTCGCAACCTCACGGTGATCGACGACTGTGTGAACGCAATCGAAGCGAATACCGGCGTCAAGATCGTTCCGGAGGATCTCGAACTCGACGACGAAGCGACGTACCAGTTGCTGAGCCGCGGGGACACCCTCGGCGTTTTCCAACTCGACGGTGGTCCGATGCGGGCGCTGCTGCGTTCGATGGCGCCGACAGGCTTCGACGACATCTCTGCAGTTATCGCCCTGTATCGACCCGGTCCCATGGGCGTCAACGCGCACAACGACTACGCCGACCGAAAGAACGGCCGCCAAGAGGTCATCCCGATTCACCCAGAGCTTGAGGAAGCTCTCGCGGAAGTACTCGGTGATACGTACGGGCTGATCGTTTATCAGGAACAAGTCATGACGATCGCCCAGCAGCTCGCCGGGTACAGCCTCGGCGCCGCCGACCTGCTCCGACGCGCGATGGGTAAGAAGAAGAAGGAGATCCTCGACAAGGAGTACATCCCGTTCCGCGACGGAATGAAGGCCAATGGCTTCTCCGATGAAGCGATCGCGAAGCTCTGGGAGACGCTCGTACCGTTCGCCGACTACGCGTTCAACCGAGCACACTCAGCTGGCTACGGACTTGTCTCGTACTGGACCGCGTACTTCAAGGCGAACTACCCCGCGGAGTACATGGCTGCGCTGCTGACAAGCGTCAAAGACGACAAAGACAAGAGTGCGATCTACCTCAACGAATGTCGGCGGATGGGAATCAAGGTCCTTCCGCCGGATGTCAATGAATCGGACGCCAACTTCACCGCCACGGGAACCGACATCCGATTCGGTCTCTCAGCGATCCGCAACGTTGGCGGAAACGTGGTCGATTCGATTATCGCTTCTCGCGTCGCCAAGGGCCGCTTCACTGACTTCAGCGACTTCTTGCGAAAGATCGACAGTGCCGCGTGCAACAAACGTGTGGTGGAGTCGTTGGTCAAAGCGGGAGCTTTCGACTCGCTCGGGCATACGCGTCGGGGGTTGGCACAGATTCACGCCGAAGCAGTCGATGCCATCGTCGAAACCAAGCGTGCTGAATCAATCGGTCAGTACGACCTATTCGGTGGTGCTGAAGCAGCCGAGTCCGGCCAGAGTTCAGCCTTCGGCTTGGATATGACGATTCCCGTTGGGGAATGGGACAAGACAACGTTGCTCGCCAATGAGCGCGAGATGCTCGGGTTGTACGTGTCCGATCACCCGCTGAATGGTGTCGAAAGCACGCTGCGGGCAGCGACCGACTGTTCAATCGCGGCGATGTATACCGATGAGGTAACCGACGGCCGGGTCGTCACAGTCGGCGGCTTGGTCACCGGTGTGGCTCGCAAGGTGACAAAGCGCGGCGACACATGGGCGATTGTGAGTTTGGAAGACCTCGACGCGTCCGTCGAAGTGATGGTGTTCCCGAAGGCCTACTCACTGATGGGTCCGTACTGTTCCCAGGATGCGGTGCTGTTGGTGCGCGGGCGGGTTGACCTCAGCGACGAAAACGAACTCAAGTTCATCGCCATGGACATCACGATCCCCGATCTCACGTCGTCTCATGATGGTCCAGTTGTGCTCAGCGTTCCGGCCAGTCGCATCGTCGAACCCGTGGTCGCACGGTTGAACGAAATCCTCGCGACTCACCCGGGCACGACCGAGGTGCGGCTTGAGGTCAAACATGGATCGCGCACAACGGTGATGCGCCTTGACGATTCGAAGCGGGTCACGGTGAGCCCGTCATTGTTCGCCGATCTCAAGGAACTACTCGGACCGTCTTGTTTGTCGGGTGTCGCTTCGGCCGACCCAATTCCCTCATGAGCGAGTCGGCACGCAGCTCAACCTGGAGGGCAGGCGTTCGAGTTGCTCTGCCCATTCTGGTCATTTGCGTCGGATTGGGTGCCCTGATGGGAATTGCCTGGAACCTTCTGGCGCCCCGCACCGAATTGACTGTCAAGGACGGCAGTGTGGTGTACGCCCGGGTGACCGAAGCAGCAGTAGGTGCAGACCTCACCTTTGCCTGCCTCGGCATCGGATGTGGCCTGCTCGTGTCGGCATTCATCGCGGTCAAGTGGCGCTCGGGTGGGGTGGAACTTCCGATTGTTGCGGTGATTGGGGGAGTCATCGGGTCAGTGATTGCGTGGCGCATCGGTTTGGTTCTCGCCGGCAACAGCGCCGGAACGGGCACGGCAGACCTCAGCGCAGCTGGGCGCGCCGAGGGTGTCGCCTTTGAAGGTCCACTGAGCCTTGATTCACCAGGTGCGCTTGGGATGTGGTCGCTGGCCAGCGCCATCGTGCTGTTGCTTGTCTTCTGGCGACGAGCCTCAGCGGCCTCGAGGCGAGTTGACGCAGTGTTGGTTCAGAGCAGCTACCTGCAGTCTGTAGAAGCCCAGCGCTACGAGTCGTAGTCCGCGAGCAACTTCTCAGAGGTGACGTGCGATGGGTGCAGTGCGCGCATTGGTCAGCCTCAGCAAATCAGTTGGTGACAGTTCGATCGTGAAGCCATGTTCGCCGGCGCTGATGTAGACCGTCTTGAAGTCCAGTGCCGTGACGTCGACCAATGTCGGCAGTTGCTGCTTTGTGCCGATTGGACTGATGGCGTCTTCTGGGAACCCCGTGATGTCGGATGCCTCCTGTGGGGAGGTCTCGACTGCGGTTGTGCCACCGACTGCGGCTGACACGAGCACTTCGTCAAGGACGCAGTCGATGGGGATGAGTGCCGCGAGCGGGCTGTCATCGACGATCGTGATGGCAGTCCTGAACACGCGGGTCGGGTGGTCAAACGAATCGGGTGGGAGTCCCCAGTCGGGACCCGCGGCATTGGAGTGTTTGTCGTATTGGTGAATGGCGTACGGCACGTTCTCCTGGAACAAGACCTTGGTTGCGCTCGTATGCACGGCGGCGCTCTTCTTGACCATCTGCACACCGTAGCCTCGAATGCCCGGGCGCAGGAGATCTGGTCGGCCGTACGATGTACCCGTGATGCAAACCCTTGATCTGCGCGCCCACACCGGCGATCCACGACGGTTCATTCCGAGGGCTCAGGTTGATGTCGCATCGGCAGAAGCCGCCGTGACCAGCGTTATCGATGCGGTCCGAGTCGGCGGTGAGGCGGCAGTGCTCGACATCGGCGAACGCTTTGACGGGATTCGGCCGACTTCATTGCGCGTTCCGCAATCGGTTATTGACGAGGCCTTTGCCACCCTTGATCCGGCTGTAATCGCGAGCCTGGACGTTGCCATCAAACGGGTTCGCACGGTCCACGGCGATCAACTGCCAATGCCTCACACCACCGACTTGGCACCAGGAGCCAGCGTCAGTCAGCGCTGGGTCCCTGTCGACCGCGTGGGGCTGTATGTCCCCGGGGGACGTGCGGTGTACCCGAGTAGCGTTGTGATGAACGTTGTTCCCGCGCAGCTTGCCGGAGTTCAGTCGATTGCCATTGCCTCACCGCCGCAGGCAGACTTTGGCGGTTGGCCACACCCGACGATCCTCGCGGCCGCTCGAATGTTGGGCATCGATGAGGTCTACGCGGCCGGTGGCGCCCAGGCAATCGCCTGGTTCGCATTCGGCTCGGGGGAGTCAGTTGACCCAACGAGCCCGCAATATTGCCCGCCGGTTTCCATCGTGACCGGGCCCGGAAACATCTATGTGACTGCGGCCAAACGGTTACTGCGAGGTGTCATCGGAATCGACTCAGAGGCTGGGCCCACGGAGATCATGGTGCTGGCCGACGATTCGGCCGATCCGGTACACGTCGCAGCTGATCTCATCAGCCAAGCCGAGCACGACGTTATTGCCGCGTCCGTGCTGGTCACGGATAGCGAGTCACTCGCCGCGGCCGTCAACGGGGTGCTCGACTCAATGGTTGCCGCCACGAAACACTCCGACCGTATTCGCGAAGCACTTTCAGGCTCCCAGAGCGCCATCGTGATGGTGCGTGACGTTGACCAAGGTCTCGAAGTCGTGAATGCCTACGGCGCTGAACACCTTGAGATTCAGACCAGAGATGCATCCGTGATTGCGAGCAAAGTCAGAAACGCGGGCGCCATTTTTGTGGGGCCTTGGTCTCCGGTGTCGCTCGGGGACTACTGCGCTGGCTCGAACCACGTGCTTCCGACCGGTGGGTGCGCCTGCTATTCGTCGGGACTGTCGGTTCACAGCTTCCTTCGCTCGATCCAAGTCATCGACTACAGCGAATCCGCGCTGCGCCAAGTTGCCAACGACGTGCTGGTGC
>JAOAUD010000170.1:0-4089 GCA_030157755.1 Candidatus Nanopelagicales bacterium | reverse complement strand
CGCAGCTGAGGATCTGCCCGCCCATGGCGAGGCTGTCGCAGTGCGGATGGCCACTGAGGCCAGGCCGTGACGGCGCCACTAACCGCGGACGATCTTCCAATTCGTCCGGAGTTGGTCGGCGTCACCGCCTACGGTGCACCGCAACTAGACGTGCCTGTGCGGCTGAACACCAACGAGAACCCGCACCCGCCATCGCCTGCTGTGGCAGCGGCGATTGTTGACTACATCGCTGAGGAAGTCGGTGGACTTCAGCGTTACCCCGATCGCGATGCCGTCGCGTTGCGAACAGATTTGGCCGATTACCTTCGGGTTGCGACGGGCGTTGAGTTGACCGAGGCGAATGTCTGGGCGGCGAACGGCAGCAACGAGGTCCTCCAACAGTTGCTGCAGACCTTTGGTGGACCGGGCCGCACTGCGCTGGGGTTCGAGCCGAGTTACTCGATGCACGCGCTCATCGCCCGCGGGACGGGAACAGAATTCGCGTCGATTCCCCGCGATGCTGATTTTTCGATTGATGTGGCGGCGGCATGTGATGCCATCGTCAGAGTAGAACCTTCAGTGGTGTTTGTGTGTTCGCCAAACAATCCGACCGGAACGGCTGTTGACCTCGAAGTCGTGAGTCGACTGTACGAACAGCTAGTCGCCACTGGCTCGGGTGTCCTGATCGTCGATGAGGCGTACGCCGAATTCAGCAAACGCCAAAGTTCGGCGACGCTGTTGCCGGGTCGTCCGCGCCTAATTGTCACCCGAACCATGAGCAAAGCGTTTGCGTTCGCGGGTGCGCGGGTTGGCTACTTCGCCGCAGACCCGGCAGTTGTCGAGGCGGTCCAGCGAGTCCGGCTGCCGTACCACCTTTCAGCCATCACCCAAGCTGCCGCACGCGGTGCCCTGGCGCACTCAACGGAGCTGCTCTCCGCCGTCGACGACCTGAAAGTTCAGCGAGATCGAATTGTCGACGCGTGCAAGGAAATGGGTCTGCGGGTTGCCGATAGTGACGCGAACTTCGTATTGTTTGGAGGCTTCGCTGACCAGGCTGCCGTGTGGCAGCGACTGTTGGACGCCGGAGTTCTGGTCCGCGACGTTGGTCTGCCAGGCTGGCTGCGCGTCACCGCCGGAACGCCAAGCGAGACGTCCACATTTCTTTCGGCCCTATCGGCAATTGCTTCGGAACCGGGCGCTGTGATCGCAGCGACCAACGTAGGACAGGAGTCCACATGAGCCGCACTGCGCGGATCGAACGCACGACCAAAGAAAGCGACGTTCTTGTCGAACTCAACTTGGACGGAACTGGCCAAGTTGATGTGTCGACCGGCGTCCCGTTCTACGACCACATGCTGAGCCAACTCGGCAAACACGGCGGACTTGACCTCACCGTGGTGACCAAAGGCGACCTTGAGGTGGACGCGCACCACACGGTCGAGGACACAGCACTCGCTTTCGGTACAGCGCTGCGAGAGGCACTTGGCGATAAGGCGGGCATCCGTCGGTTTGGCGATTCGTTGGTGCCGCTTGATGAGGCGCTCGTGCAAACGGCCGTCGACTTGTCGGGTCGGCCGTATCTCGTTCACGAAGAGCCGGAGATCATCGAACTGATCGGAACCTACGACACGACGTTAACGCGCCACATTTGGGAATCGATCGTTGCTTCAGCGCAGATTTGCCTGCACGTGCGTGTCATCACGGGCAGGAACGCCCACCACATCGTTGAGGCACAGTTCAAATCCGTGGCACGGGCGTTGCGCGATGCGGTTGCGCTGGATGCCCGCGTCGTGGGTGTCCCGTCCACGAAGGGGACGCTGTCCACATGAACAGTTGGTGGCCGATCGTCATGCTCGGTCTCACGGGTTTCTTCATCGGCGGCGTGATTGCCTTCACCCGGGCAAAGATTCCAGTGTTGGCTATCGGGATGGGTATTGCCGCGGTGCTGTCCGGCGCCGCCGCGTGGGCTTGGTGGCAATGAGCGCCCCTGAGATTGTTGTCCTTGACTACGGATCGGGAAATCTTCGGTCTGCGCAGCGAGCACTCGAGCGGGTCGGTGCGCAGGTCGTTGTCACGTCAGATCGTGACGCTGCATTAGCAGCTGATGGCTTGGTTGTTCCCGGGGTCGGCGCATATGCCGCCTGCATGCAGGGGTTGCGTGCGGTCGAAGGTCCAAAGATTCTCGATATCCGATTGGCCGGTGGTAGGCCTGTGCTCGGGATCTGCGTTGGTATGCAGGTCCTGTTCGATCACGGAGTTGAACACGGTGTCGACACCCCTGGTTGCAGCCAGTGGCCCGGCGTTGTTGACCAATTGGAAGCGCCAGTCCTGCCTCATATGGGGTGGAACACGGTGGATGTTGCCGAGGGGTCGCGACTCTTCGAAGGCATCGCGCAAGAACGCTTCTACTTCGTGCACTCATACGCCGCCCGCTCGTGGGAACTCGACACTGCAGGCAGTGCAACACAAGCGCCTTTGCTTACGTGGGCGACCCATGGCCAGCCGTTCCTGGCAGCCGTCGAGAACGGTCCATTGTGTGCAACGCAGTTCCATCCTGAGAAGTCCGGTGATGCTGGACTCACCTTGTTGCAGAACTGGTTGGGCACGCTGTCCTGAATTGACGCGGCGCGCCGTGAACAGCAACCGGGCTAAGGCGCGCAGGCGCAGGAACCGGCCGATGAGTAGGGTCTACCTGTGACTTTGGAACTGCTTCCCGCCGTTGATGTTCAAGATGGTCAAGCTGTGCGCCTGGTTCAGGGCGAGGCTGGATCAGAAACCGCGTACGGAGATCCGCTCGCTGCGGCACTCAATTGGCAAGAGCAGGGCGCTTCTTGGGTGCACCTCGTGGACCTTGATGCCGCATTCGGGCGCGGCAGCAACCACGAGTTACTCGCCGACGTTGTGGGTCGCCTCGACATCGATGTCGAACTTTCCGGTGGGATCCGTGACAACGACACGTTGTCCGCGGCATTGGCAACCGGATGTCGTCGGATCAACATCGGTACGGCGGCGTTGGAGAATCCTGACTGGTGCGCCCGCGTGATCGCAGAGCATGGCGACAAAGTGGCTATCGGGCTAGACGTGCGGGGAACAACTCTCGCCGCGCGCGGTTGGACGCAAGAAGGTGGCGAACTGTTTGCGACGATCGAGCGGCTCAACGGCGAGGGCTGCGCACGATACGTGGTCACCGACGTCGCGAAGGACGGCACGTTGCAGGGGCCGAACATTCACCTGCTGCACCAAGTCTGCAAAGCGACGGACCGCCCGATTGTTGCCAGTGGCGGCGTGTCGTCCCTGGAGGATATTCACGCAGTTGCCGAGCTTGTTCCACACGGCGTCGAGGGCTTGATCATCGGCAAGGCGCTGTACGCCGGCGCCTTCACGCTTCCCGAAGCTCTGGCAGCCGTAGCACCCCACATCGACTTCATGAACCCGCAGTTCAGCGAGCCTGAAGACCAGTCGTAGCAGAGGCAGTCAGATGTCGTTAGCTGTTCGGGTTATCCCTTGTCTAGACGTCGACAACGGTCGCGTAGTCAAGGGAGTCAATTTCGTCGACCTCCGTGATGCTGGTGATCCAGTCGAACTCGCCAGGGCGTATGACGCCGCCGGTGCTGATGAGCTCGTTTTCCTCGACATCACGGCCTCGAGCGGGGATCGGCAGACCACCTACGACGTGGTGTCGCGCACGGCGGACCAAGTATTCATTCCGCTGACCGTGGGTGGCGGAGTTCGAACGGTCGACGACATCGATCGGCTGTTGCGCGCTGGTGCCGACAAGGCCGGAATCAACACCGCTGCGATCTCGCGTCCGGAGTTCCTCACGGAGGCGGCGAATCGATTCGGTTCACAGTGTGTGGTGCTGTCGGTGGACGCACGCAGGGTTCAAGGCGACACAGTGACGGCGTCGGGGTTTGAGGTGACGACGCATGGTGGCCGCGTGGGCACTGGAATTGATGCCGTCAGTTGGGCGGCCGAAGGTGCGTCTCGTGGCGCTGGTGAAATCCTGCTGAACTCCATGGACGCAGACGGCACCAAGGATGGTTTCGACACCGGGCTCATCGAGTTGGTTCGCCGCGACGTAACCGTGCCGGTGATCGCCAGCGGAGGTGC
>JAOAUD010000169.1 GCA_030157755.1 Candidatus Nanopelagicales bacterium | reverse complement strand
CAGCTTCAATGGCGGCGCCACCTTGTTCGGCCTGACGATTGACGTACTCCATGCCGAAGCTCAGGGCAGTGCCGATGAGGCCCAGCCCCACCGCGTGACCGATTGGTTCGGCAAGCAACGAAAGTCCCGGAACCGTGCGACGCACGCCCAAAGCAACAAGGCGAGCCAGCCGAGTTTCGGCGTATCCAACGCCGCTAACCCCTGCCATCACGATGAGCCCTTGACCCAGTGAATTTGCCAGTGGCGGCGCATTGTCCTGATGGCGGCGGTACCACGTGATTTCCGCTGCTGCGATCAGCGCACCAACTGCGAAGCTGGCGGGTAGGACTGCGGGGTGCGTCGTTCCGTCGTCGCGGCGCGACTTCTGCTCGAGCGCGCCAGTCACTCCGGTGATGCCGAGCCCGGCGATGCCACTGAAGGTGAGCTCCCAGCCGAGAGTGCGGGCAGCCGCCCGCTTGACCGGTTCCCCGCGACGGGCAACGAATGCGCGCTGCAAGGCGATGCCAGCGCCGATCGCTGTGAGGTTCGCGATGGTGTTGAGGTACTTGCGACTTTCCGTCGGCGCACGATCTCGTCCTGGTGCAATCCGGCGGGACAACCCATCGATGAACGACTGGCTCAAGTTGGCGACGCCGTAGGCCAAGCTCGCAGAAACACCTGTCGCAATCGCCTGGTCGAGTGGCTTGCGCGGCAACAAGTTAGGGGCAAACGACGCACCGACATCCGAAGATGCTGCGAAGGTTGCCGTCCGAGCTGCCAGATCTCGGTGGCTGAATACCTCTAATCCCCAACGTCGGGCCACTGCCGGACCTCTTTCAACTCGTGACGCCTCAAATAGGTTCAATCGTGTCCAAGCATGCCGCACGCCAGGCCAACAATCCGTCAGATTACGCCTAACGCGCTTGTCAGCCCTGCGATAGAGGTGCCGGAAACGAATGCTGGCAACGAGCATCCGCCCCATCGCGCAAAGTAGCGTCCCGACTCATGGCAACTCAGTTGCGCGTTCCACCGGCTCAAGACCACCGATTCCTTGGTCAGCCGGTCGGTCTGGCGACCCTGTTCACAACCGAACTGTGGGAGCGATTCAGCTACTACGGCATGCGCGCCATTCTGGTGCTCTACCTCGTAGCCCCGACCGAAGACGGTGGACTCGGCATGAGCACCGCGCAAGCGGTGTCGATCTACGGCGTCTACTCAGCGATGGTCTGGTTGCTCGCCGTCCCCGGTGGTTGGTTGTCAGACCGCGCGTGGGGTCCTCGCAGGACTGTGCTCATTGGCGCGATCGTTATCGCCGGTGGCCACTACGTGCTCGCCGTCCCGACATCCTGGGCAATCTGGCCCGGGCTCGCCTGTGTCGCTATCGGCACAGGAATGCTCAAACCCAATATCTCCGCCATGGTCGGAGGCCTTTACGACGAAGATCCTGACGAGGGTGAACGCCGCGACGCCGGCTTCTCGATCTACTACATGGGCATCAACATCGGCGGATTTATCGCGCCGTTCGTCTGTGGCTACCTCGGTGAGCAGATCGGCTGGCACATCGGTTTCGGAGCTGCGGGCGTCGGAATGACAGTTGCGCTGTTGGTCTACTGGCTAGCGTCGCCTCGCACGCTTGGCCCAATCGGCAAGCGGGTGCCGAACCCAGCCTCCCGCGAATTGATGCGCAAGGTCCTGACCATCGCTGGAATTCTCCTGGCGATCGTGGCGATTCTGACGATCATCGACATTGCTCTCGGAACGTTTGAGAGCTTCCATGTGATTTGGTTCCTGAGCGCGGTGACGATTGCAACACCGTTCATCTACTTCACCCGGATCTTCCAGAACAAGGCCCTCGACACGACCGAACGTAGCCGGATGCGTGCCTATATCTGGATCTTCATCGGCGCCGTGATGTTCTGGATGATCTTCGATCAGGGCGGGTCAATCCTCAACATCTTCGCCGACCAAAACACGGATCGCACTATCGGCAGCTTCACGTTCCCGGCAAGCTGGCTTCAGGCTGTCGACCCGATCGGCATCATCATCTTTGCGCCGATCTTCGCGCTCATCTGGATGCGAATGGGACGACGCGCACCGTCGCTGCCTGCCAAGTTCGCCTTGGCAATTCTGCTCATCGGCGTCTCATTCCTCGTCATGGCAGTTCTAGGCAAGCTCTCAGCGGACGGCAGCCTCGTGGGCTGGTGGTGGTTGGTGCTCGTCTTCTTCATCCAGGTAATTGCTGAGCTTCTGCTGAGCCCAACTGGACTGTCTGCGTCTACGCAACTTGCACCCCGAGGTATGGAGAGTCAGGTCCTTGCCCTGTGGTTCCTCGCAACCGCCGTCGGCGACGCAATTGGCGGGCTCGTCGCAGGGCTGCAGGAGACGCTAGGAAACGCCGGCTACTTCGCCATCCTCGGATTGGCAGCAATTGTCATGGCGGGAATTTTCGCCACCCAGATCAAGCGACTACGCGTGCTGATGGTCGGCGTGCACTAGGCGAGTTGAACAACGCGCGCACGCAACACCGCGTACGAGCGACACCGCCGACCCTCCCAACCAGCCGAACTATTCGGGCGTCTGATTCCATCCGGTAATCACGTGCTGGGTACGTTCGAACCCCAGGGAGGACAGAGCGCCGGCTTCGAGCATGAACAGGCGACCGGCATCCGAGTGCAGGCCCAACCAGGTCGCAGTCAGAATCCGCAACACATGCCCGTGCGCGATCAGTGCACAATCGCGGCCCGCGTCGAGGACCGGCACACATCGTTCGATGACACGGTGACACCTCAGCGCGACTTCATCTGTCGTCTCGCCCGGGGTCTTGCCCGGAGGAATTGGATGGTCCCAAATCACCCAGTTGGGGTCACCGAGTTCAACGCGAATATCCGGAGTTGTCCGGCCCTCCCACGCGCCGTAGTCCCATTCGACCAAGTCGTCGTCAATGCCGTCGGGTGTGAGCCCGGCCAACTTTGCGGTATCGCGGGCACGTTCCATCGGTGAGCTCAACGTCAGGCCGAAGGCGCGGTGGCGCAAGAGCGGCTCAAGTTCTGCAGCACGCTTGCGTCCGTTCCTGGTCAATGGGATGTCGGTTCGACCAGTGTGTTGCCCGGACTTGCTCCACTCGGTCTCACCATGTCGAATCAGCACGATTTCAGCCATGCCGACACCTTGCCAGGTTCTAGTTGGCGTTGCCTGCCGCCAATACGTAACAGGCAATCGCCGCCGCGGCCGCGACATTCAGGGAATCAACCCGATCCGTCATCGGAATGCGCAGGGCTGTGTCGACTCGACTAAACACTTCGTCTGACAACCCAGGGCCCTCACTTCCCAGCAGCAACGCGACTCGGCCACTCGGGTCGGCCGGGCTCCACCCGCGCATATCGACCGCAGATTCGGAAGGTGTCAGAGCAACACGTTCGAACCCTTTCTCACCGAGGTCCTCGAGGGTCCAAGGCCATGGGTCGGCCCGCGTCCACGGGGTAGTCAGCACGGCACCCATCGAGACCTTGACGCTGCGTCGGTACAGCGGGTCAGCGCATTGGGGAGATACCAGGACCGCATCAGCACCGAGCGCCGCAGCGGTCCTAAAGATCAGGCCCACGTTCGTGTGATCAACCAGATCCTCCAGAACAACAACGAACCTCGCGCCATCAAGAACCTGCGCAGTCGTTGGCAACGGCTTTCGGATGAACGCGGCGAGCGCGCCACGATGAAGTCGGTACCCGGTCACCGACTTCAGTACTGCCTCGTCGGCCAAGTACACGGTGCAGTCATGGGCGGCCAGCGCTGATTCGAGGCCTGGCAACCATTTGGCCTCCATCAGCGCGCTCACCGGCACAAATCCGGCATCGAGCGCGCGAAGTATCACCTTCTCGCCCTCCGCCAGGAAGATGCCCTCGGCAGGTTCCATCTTCATCCGCAGCTGCATGTCGGTCAGATTGGTGAAAGGCGCTAGCCGGGGATCGCGGGAATCATCCACGTGAATCGTCACCCGCCGAGGTTACTTGCGCATGGCCGGTAGGATTTACCGACCATGACTGAGCAACCGCTGTTCGCTGTGTCGACCCTGTCGACGCTGACCGAACCGATCCCCCGAACCGTCGTGCTCACGACGTGGGTGAACAGTTGGCTGGCGGGCCACTGCGCAGCCGACGACATCACCACTGCGTTGGAAGTATTCGGGCCGCAGCGAGTTGAGTTGCCGAACACGAACGCATCGCAGCGCTGCGGCTTACTGGT
This sequence comes from Candidatus Nanopelagicales bacterium, assembly GCA_030157755.1. Classification (GTDB taxonomy): domain Bacteria; phylum Actinomycetota; class Actinomycetes; order S36-B12; family UBA10799; genus UBA10799. The sequence continues at coordinate 5,054 of JAOAUD010000169.1, read as the reverse complement.
GGGTCTTTCCACCCTCGGGCTCACGGTTGGCGAACATGCTGCTCAACTGCGCGCAGTCCTCCCGGCTCCGGGAGACCCGTCAGGACTGCCGGGCCCGGCAGCGTTGAACCAGGAAGCCGTTGCTGTGGGTCAGGCGATCGTTATCGATGACCTGCACGTCGCACTGGTGCCGCGGATAGACGGCAGCGAGACCACGTGGGTTGTATTCGGAACGCCGCCCGATGCGCTGCCATCGGTCAAGATTCGCGCGGAGGAGTCCTCACGTGCGGTCCGCGCAGCTTTGATCACCGCCACACAGGAGTTGTCGGCCATGGATCTGGCGGCTGGGCGCGATGAGGTTGCCGACTCGTTGGCCGAACTCAACAAGCGGATGCAGCGGGTGTCTCTGCCAGCTTCACTGGCAGGCCCCGAGCGTCACACCATTCACACTGCCGCCCAGATCCTCGGGATCTGCGAAGTTGCGCAGGCAGCCCTGCCGCCCGCCCCAACAACTACTTTGGGCCAGCAGCGAGCGCTTGCCCTCACCGAATTGGCGACGACGGCGCGCCACTGCCTGGCCGCGGCAGCCAGCCCGCGATAGCGTCAGCAGCACCATGACCCAAACCCTGCTAGTGACGATCACTGGGCCTGACCGCCCGGGAGTCACCACTGCACTGCTTGCTGCACTTGCCCCCTCCGGATTTCCAGTGCTTGACATTGAACAAGTTGTGATTCGGGGTCGTCTCGTCCTCGGGCTGCTGCTGTCGACCGATGGGGCCACGAGTGAAGCTCGTGATGCTGCCACTCGCGCTGTGCAGTCGGCAGCCGCAGAACTCGGAGTTGAGTGCGACGTAGCTCCGGGAACTGCGGAAGTCGGAGCTCGGCACGCGGAGCGTTTGCTCGTCACGGTCATGGGTCAGCCCCTATGCCCAGCAGGGCTCACGGCAGTCGCCGGGGCGATCGCTGAACGCGGCGGGAACATAGACCGAATCGTGCGAGTTGCCGCCTACCCAGTCACGGCCCTCGAACTAGAAGTGTCAGGCGCCGACCAGGACGACCTTCGCCAAGCACTTGCGACTGTCGCGTCGGAAAGTGGCGTGGACCTATCCGTGCAGCAGCCAAGCCTGACGCGCCGTGGCTCCCGCCTCGTTGTGATGGATGTCGATTCGACTCTGATCCAAGATGAAGTCATCGAACTGATCGCCGCGCACGCTGACTGCCAGGACGCCGTGGCAGATGTCACCACCCGAGCGATGGCTGGCGAAATCGACTTCGCGGAGTCGTTGCGAGAGCGCGTCGCGCTGCTCGAGGGAGTCCCGGTTGAGGCACTCGACGAGGTGCGCAAGCGGGTTCGCCTGACTCCAGGTGCTCGGACGCTGTGTCGGACGCTGCATCAGCTGGGATTCCGTATCGCCCTCGTCAGCGGTGGATTTCACGAGGTGGTCGACCCGATTGCCGACGAGCTTGGCGTGGTCAATGTGCGGGCGAATCGCCTCGAAGTTGTCGACGGGGTCCTCACTGGCCGAACAGTCGGTCCGGTGATCGACCGAGCAGCGAAGGCAACGGCGCTTGAGGAATTCGCCGATGCCTATCAAATCCCGTTGAACCGGACAGTGGCAATCGGTGATGGCGCAAACGACCTGGACATGCTGGCGCGCGCCGGGCTTGGGATCGCGTTCAACGCAAAACCTGTGGTGCGAGACCAGGCTGACACCGCCGTCAACGTGCCCTACCTGGACTCGGTGCTATTCCTGCTCGGCATTCCCCGCGAGGAAATTGAAGCGGCAGAGCCCTGCCCAGTTGCCGCAGACGACTAGCGCGGCGTCCAAAAGCGCTTCAACGAAGCGCAGTTACCACCCCAGCGATTCCACTGTTCGTCACCTTCGAGGAACGCCGCACCGCAAGTGGGAAACTTGGCCCTCAGGTGGCGCACGGCATCTGAGTTGCTACCAGTGCCAGCGAGTTGACCCGCCAAGTCCTCCATCGACGGATTGTGTCCAATGATCAATGCTCGGCCAACGTTCGGTGCCAACTCCCTCACGACGTCGAGCACGTCCCACCAGGTTGCCCCGTAGAGCTGGGGATCCACCTGTGCGAGAAGTGGATCGATGCCAGCGTGGTCTGCCACCAACTGCCACGTTTCCCTCGTCCGCACGGCGGGTGAACAAATCACAACATCAGGCACCACGCTGTCAGCAGCCAACAATTCGCCGAAATGACCGGCATTGCGAACGCCGCGACCAGACAACGGCCTGTCGATGTCACGGATTCCAACTGGCCATGCAGATTTCGCGTGGCGTAACAGAATGAGTTCTCCAAACACGCATCAAGCCTGCCAGGATGTCGAACATGGCAGTCGCAAACACCCTCGAGACACGCCAGGATTCTGGTCGCCTCGTTGCCTTTAGCGATGGCGTGGTGGCAATCGCTATCACGCTGCTGATCTTGCCGCTGGCAGACATCTCACTTCCGAGCAATGATCCGCAGGCCCAGGCAAATCCGCTGGCGTATGTGTGGTCCCAGTACAGCTCGCTCATCATCAGCTTCCTGGTGAGCTGGTTCGTAATTCTGGTGTTCTGGCTTGCACACCACCGCATGTTCGGCACCGTAGAACGAGTCAACCCGAACATCATTCGCTGGAATGTGCTCTGGCTGTTCGGAATCATCGTGCTGCCATTCCCGATGAATCTGCTGGACCAGGTTGGCAGCGGAACGAGGCACTCAGATGCGGGGCAGCAGACCACCGTCTTCTACATCGGCACAATGTTCTTTATCAGTCTGATGCTCACGCTCATGGCGGTTGAGATCCGGAAGGATCCCCTTGTCCTGAAACCAGAACTTCGGGATAACCCACCGCAGGCCTCGGTGAAGAGCTGGTCGGTGACTGCCTACCTCTTCATCCTGCTGCCAATCGCCTGGTTCGCACCGACGATCGCCCTCTACGGACTCATTGGCCTGGCCGTCATGCGGCCACTGGCCGGAATCGTCGACGACATCCTCGACAGCGATCGAGCCGAGCGCGCTGGCGATTCCAAGAGTGACTCCTAGATCGCGTCTTCCATGCGGAATCCAAGCTTCATCGTCACCTGAAAATGGTGCACGTCGCCTTCTTTGATGTAGCCGCGAACCTGGGTTACTTCGAACCAGTCAAGGTGACGAACCGTCGCAGAAGCACGAGTGACGCCATTACGAATTGCGGCATCGACCCCTTCGGTCGACGTTCCAACAACTTCGGTCAGTCCGTACGTACGATCAGCCATTTTTCGTCCCTCGATTGTGGTGGCGCGGATTACTCCCAGAATTGTCAACCCGGGCTCGCTTTCGAGGCAAGGTAGGCATACCTTGGTTTCATGCCCCGCGGCGAAGAGGTTTACAACATTACTGAGGCTCGTAAGTCTGCCTCAATTGACCGCGACGCGCGCACTCGGCGGTATCTGATTTCAATGACGATCCGAACTGTGTGTTTCCTCGCGGCAATCCTTGTCGACGGTTGGCTGACGTGGGTCCTGTTTGCCGCGGCCGTGGTCCTGCCCTACATCGCAGTGGTCGGCGCGAGCACGATCATTCGGCCTCCATCTCCCGTTTCGATGCCCCCGCTCATCATCAAAGACACCCAGGAATTGCCTGTCGGACACCCGGACAAGACGGTGTAACGGCGCATGTCCCACCGATGCCGCTGCGGCGGGTTACTCTAGGCGCGTGTTGCGATTCCTGCGTGAGCCCCGATGGATTGCGCTCATCATTGCGGTACCGGTCGGTGTGGTGCTGTGTTTGATGCTCAGCAACTGGCAGTGGAACCGCTATGAGGGCCGCAAAGATGCCAACCAGGTCCAAAACGCGAACATGTCCCAGGAACCAACGGACATTGCAAAAGTGATCCCAGTGGGATCCACAGTTAACGACTCGAACCTGTGGCGTCCGGTGACGGCAACCGGGCGATACGTGCCGTCCGCGCAAGTTCTCGTTCGCAAGAAGCCGTTGAACAATTCGATGGGATTCTGGGTCGTGACCCCGTTGGTCACCGCGGACAAGACAGTCGTTGTAGTGAATCGTGGCTGGATCAAGGCGGACTCCGATGCGAAGTCCTCACCAACCGTTCCTCCCCCGCCAACTGGGCAGGTGACGGTTGAGGGAAGTTTGCAGGGGTCGGTTCCCGGGCCAGCCGTTCGACCGTCGGATATCCCAGTTGGTCAAGTCACTTCGCTCGATGCCGCAGCCATCGGCACTGCCGCCGGAGCGACGGTACTACCGGGATACATCGACCTCGTGAAGTCAGACCCGGCTCAGGGTGGACTGACGCCAATTCCTCCTCCGGAAATCTCCGAAGGCTCGCACCTCTCATACTCGCTTCAGTGGATTGCATTCGCGGTCATGTTCATTGTGGGACTCGTGCTGCTGACACGCCGGGAGTTCCAGATGCAGAGGCGAGAAAAGGGGCTCGTCGGAGGCGCTGAGCCAGATGAACCAGATCTTTCTGACGAAGCCGCTCAGCCGGGCGAATCCTCACGGCTCCCGCAGGACTCACGACAGTAATCACCGGCACGATGAGGTCATGACTTTCGGGCTTCGAGACCGCGTCTTCATCGTGACTGCCGGTTCCCGCGGTCTGGGATTTGCCGGTGCGAAGTTACTTGTCAACGAAGGCGCCAAAGTAGTTGTTGCTGCTCGGGATGAGCAGGTACTCGCAGAATCAATCCGCGAACTCGGCGGACACGATGTCGCTGTGGGGCTCGGTTCCGACCTGATTGACCCGGCCACTGCCGAACGCTTGACCGCCGCTGCGATCGCCCGCTTCGGTCGACTTGACGGTTGCCTTATCAGCACTGGTGGTCCACCTGCCGGAGGAATCCAAAACAACTCTGAAGAAGAGTGGCGGGCATCCTTTGAATCCGTCTTTCTGGGCCCGTTGCGCGTGGCCAAGGCGGCTGCCGCTGCGATGGATCAGAATCAGGCGGATCAGGCCGGCGTCGGCGGATCAATCGTGTTCGTGTTGTCCACCTCGGCCCGGTTGCCGCTGCCAGGGATGGCGATCTCCAACGCCCTGCGGCCAGGGCTCGCTTCCGTGGTCAAGGAAC
>JAOAUD010000168.1 GCA_030157755.1 Candidatus Nanopelagicales bacterium | reverse complement strand
ACAACCTCGCCCTACTGTGCTCCACGCATCACCACAAAATCCACACCGACAACATTCCCATCACCATCGACACCAACGGCAAACCCCGAGTCGACATCGAACACCCACTCAAACACCGAACCTGAACCCACAAGACAAGACTGCCCACCGCCAGTTGGTGACGCCGGGACAAGACTGCCCACCGCCAGTCGGTGACGGCGGGACAAGGCTGCCCACGGCCAGGTGATGGATTCGCGCACCCACTGCGGGCGCCAGATTTCACCACCTTGACCAAGCGCGGGATCTTCATCGAGCGTTCAGGGGGCAACATGGCAACAATGGGCCAATGACGAACCCGAAGTCGAAGTACCCGCCGATTGCTGACCACGGCCTCATTGGAGACCTTCAAACTGCTGCGTTGGTCAGCCTGAACGGAAATATCGATTGGTTCTGTTCGCCGCGATTCGACTCGCCGTCGGTATTCGCATCATTGCTGGACGCCGAAAAGGGCGGTCACTTCCAACTGACCTGCACCGACAAGAATGCGGTTATCAAGCAGCTGTACTTCGTGGACACCGCCATCCTCATCACGCGATACCTGACCAGCGAGGGTGTCGGCGAGGTCATCGACTTCATGCCAATCGACAGTCCCGAAGAGGCGAGCAATACCCACGTAATTGTGCGGATTGCCCGAGTCGTTCGCGGATCCGTCACATTCAAGTTGGAGTGCGCACCGAGGTTCGACTACGGCCGTATCGAGCATCAGCTTGAACTCCAGGATCACCACGCACTGTTCACATCGCCGAACTTGGAGATGTCGCTTCACACGCAGCAAGTTCTCGACCACTCACGAGGCAAACACATCAGCGGTGGAGATGCCCACCAACAATTCACGTTGCACGCAGGCGAGACTTCGGGCTGCATCCTCACGACGGGACCCGTGGGATCAACAGCAGGGGCGCTATCTGTTGGTCGAGTTGTCGGACACCTTGAGGACACGATCCGGTTCTGGCGTGACTGGGTTGCTAAGAGCACCTACCGGGGGCGCTGGCGGGCAACCGTGATCCGGTCGGCCGTCACCCTGAAGCTGCTCACGTACGCCCCCACTGGCGCGCTTGTCGCTGCACCAACAGCGGGGCTTCCGGAACAAGTCGGCGGTGAGCGCAACTGGGACTACCGATACACCTGGGTGCGCGACGGCTCGTTCTCCGTGAGTGCCCTCATGGAGTTGGGCTACAACGACGAGGCCGCAGCATTCCTCAAGTGGCTGAGCCAACGTGTCACGGAATGTGTCGTGAACAAGTCAGCGCCACTGAAGCTGATGTACCGGATTGACGGCTCATCCGACCTCGTTGAGGAGGAGTTGACCCACTTCGAGGGCTACGAGGGCTCCTCGCCCGTGCGCATTGGAAACGGCGCAGCGGAGCAACTTCAGCTCGACATCTACGGCGAGGCCGTCGACGCGATCTACCAGTTGGTGTTGCAGGGCCGCTCGATGTACTACGACACCTGGCAAAGCATGGTGGCGATCCTGGACTGGCTGACTGACAACTGGGACCGACCTGATGAAGGCATCTGGGAAACCCGCGGAGGCCAGAAGGACTTTGTGTACTCGCGCCTCATGTGTTGGGTGGCGTTCGATCGGGCGATCCGCATTGCTCGCGACAAGGGTCTGCCCGGACCCATCGCGAAGTGGCGCGAGAGCCGCGATGAGATCTACCACCAGATCATGGAACGTGGCTTCCACGACGACATGAAGGCATTCGTCCAGCACTACGAGACGGACGTTCTCGATGCGAGTGTTCTGAAGATGCCGCTGACCGGATTCATCTCCCCGAAAGACCCACGGTGGCTGTCGACCTTGGACGCAATCAACGAGAACATCGTGTCGGATTCGCTGGTGTTCCGCTACAACCCGTCAGCATCGCCAGATGGCCTAGATGGTGACGAAGGCACGTTCTCGCTCTGCACCTTCTGGTACGTCGATGCTCTCGCGAAGGCTGACCGGCTGGCAGAGGCACGCATCGTATTCGAGCAAATGTTGACGTATTCGAACCACCTCGGGCTGTACTCCGAGGAAATCGGATTCACCGGTGAGCAGCTCGGTAACTTCCCGCAGGCGTTCACACACTTGGCGCTGATCAGTGCCGCCGTTGCCCTCGACCGGGCCCTCGATGAGAGCCCGGTGGCGTATGAGTCAGTGATTGGCTTGTTCGGGCGTCAACACCACCCGTGACGAACTGACCAACTTGCTCATCATGTAAGTCGGTCTGCTGGTTGTGCAATCGGCAAAAACAGATAAGACTCAAGGGGTGACTCCCGCGAACGATTCAGACGTCGACTTCCAATCGGTTCCGCCTGCGGATGCCGAAGCGGTGCTAGATCCGCAGTTCAGCGCCATGCGCAGCGGAACGAACCTGCCCCAGACGTACCTGCCTCCAGCGATGGCCGGACATCGGCCACCCTGGATTCGCGGCGTTGCGCTCGTCCTCGTTGCGATGTTTCTCGCAGCAACTGCGGCCGGTGTGTGCCTCACCTACGGGCCACCTAGCTTCGGCTTCTGACGCTACTTCTTCTGCCTGCCACGGCGCGGCCAAAGGTTGGCCGCCCTCAACTCACTCGGCCACTGCGCATTGATGATTGCTCCGAGTTCAACGATGTAGATGGCCGTGTAGACACCGATCAGCCCGCTGACGGCTCCAGCGGCAACACCGTAAACAGCGGCATCGTTGCCAAACTGGCCCAATACCCAACTGAGCAGCGTGACTAGGAGTACCAGCGCAATTGTGGCTGACGCCGCACCCGGCAATAGCGCGTAGAACCCGGTGCGTGCCGACACCGCATAGCGGTACAGCAGCGCGATCAACCCACCTACCACGATCATCGTCAAGGGCAGGTAGACGAAGACCGTGACCAAGGCCTTCGCCCATCCTGGAAAACCGTCATCGATCCCACCAATGGCTGATGACACGAGCGCGATGAGGCCGATCGCGATCACTGATGCCAGGCCAGCGATAACCCCTCGGAAGCGGGCATTCACGTACGCCTGCGGACCAAGACCGTAGGACAGCCGAATCGCCCGCAGCAGGTTGTACGTACCGTTTGAGACAGCCCACAACGAGAACGCGAGCGAGACGATCAAGCCGAGCGAAAGGCTCCCGGTTGGCGACGCCGAAAGCGCTGCAATCTGCCGTGAGACGGCTGCTCCAATCGACCCTTGACGCTGAGATCCCAGGTCGTCGAGCGCGTTGGTCACATCTTGCTGATCAACTACCAAGCCGAAGATTGTCACCACTGCCGTGATCGTCGGGAAGAGCGCGATTACCAACCAGAAAGCAGCACCTGCCGCGGCAAGGCTCGCTCGGGTTTCGCCTTGGCTCTTGATCACATTGCGAACGAGTTCGACAAGTGCAGCCGTGCGCGGGCGTGGTTCCAGCCAAGCCTCAAAGCGACCGTAAGCCTGCTTCGCATGCGCGGTTGCCCGTTCGCTCCTCGCGGCAACAGCAGCTGGCAAACGTGCCACTACAGCTCAGCTCCGGTCACCACGAGGCGACCGTACCGCGTGGATACGCCCAATCGCGGCCCCAACCGAACCACCAAGTGCGGCGCCCAAGACAACGTCGCTTGGATAGTGGACGCCCGTGTGAACCCTGGAGTAGCCGACCGCACCAGCGAGGACAAACGGTGCAACTGACGCTGCGGGCCACACGGAAGCAACTGCTGTTGCGAACGCGAAGGCTGCCGCTGTGTGACCCGAAGGAAATGAATCAGACGAAGGCATGGGCACGTGGTGGGGCGTCAGCGGTGAGGTGTCGCGGTGGTCATCTGCACGATTCGGTCGAGCCCGGTGCGCCAGTGGCTTCACCACCAGGTTCGCAATCAGCGAGGTCGCCCCCACCGCCACGATCCCCACAACTGCCGTTTGTCTGCCACGGCGCCCGCCAAGTGCTCCGAGGATCGCCGCACTGCCGAGCGAGAGCTTCGAGTGGTTCGCGGCATTGGTGAGGTGGCTGATGGCAACATCGAATCGCGGAGTCGTCGGTGCAGACAGCTGGTCATACAACCGGCGGTCCACCTTGCCCATCCTCGCGCGCGCAGTCATAGGGTGGATCGTATGTACAGCCACCGGTTCTATGCGGTGCTAACCCTCATCTTGTTGGGCGTCGGGGTTGGTTGGCTTGCGCTCAACGTGTCTGACGCATTTCCGCTCGGGTTCATTGCGGCCGCGATGATCTGCGGCGGAATGTTCTGCGCCTGGGAGGGGGTTCGCCGTCGCGACATTGCGCGAACCAGCTGGCTCATCGGGTCCGTCGTGCTGTTCACAGCGGCGGCGCTGACTCTGTATCAAGCAACCTTGTTCTTCGATTTGATCTTCGTAGTCGTCTGCATTGGGCTGGGATTCTGGTCGGCGAAGCGAGCATTCCGGTTGAAGGTGACGCTTCCCGCTGCACCTCGCCCCGAGCACCCAGTGGTGTTTTGGAACCCGAAGTCTGGCGGCGGCAAAGCGGCCGCTGTCAACCTCCCCCAGGCTGCGAGCGTTCGCGGAATCAGGCCGATCCAACTGTCACCGGGCGATGATCTCGAACAGCTAGTGCGTGCCGCTATTGCCGAAGGTGCTGACGCATTGGCGGCCGCGGGTGGGGATGGCACACAAGCCGTGGTTGCCAGCCTGGCAGCCGAGCACGACCTGCCATTTGCCTGCATCCCGGCAGGTACCCGCAACCACTTCGCACTTGATCTCGGAGTTGACCGCGACGATGTCGTGGGCGCCCTCGATGCATTCGTTGCAGGTGGCGAAAGGAGGGTCGATCTAGCTGACGTCAACGGGACGGTATTCGTCAACAACGTCTCGATGGGCCTCTACGCCGAGGCAGTCGCCAAGGACGGCTATCGCGAAGCGAAACTGCGGACGATTCTCGACGCAGCACCCGAGGTGGTCGGGCTAGACGCCCCCACCCGCGAGCTCGTGTGGCGTGGCCCCGGTGGAAATGTGCATAGCGGTGCTGCAGTGATCTTGGTGTCCAACAACACGTACCGACTCGGTCCTCGTCTGGGCGCCGGAACCCGGCCACGCGTCGATGACGGCCTGTTGGGAATCACCATTTTGGCGGGGCCTCACGAGCGCTCACATGGACTTGCACGATTTCGGCTGCCCTGGCGACAGTGGAATGCCCCGACGTTTGTGATCAATTCTGATGCGCCCGTTCCGGTCGGCGTTGACGGCGAATCGATGCATATTGCACCACCGCTTCAATTCACGATTCGTCCTGGAGTGCTTCGCGTCCGGATCGCGCCGCAACACCCAGGTGCCTCACCGTCTGCCGCCCAACCCGAGGGTTTGGTGGACGCCCTCACGATGCTGTGGCACCTCGCCCTGGGACAAAACCCGAGCGACGTGTTCGCGCATCATGGTCGAGGGCTGTCCGTGCCCAAAGGCGGTCAGGTCGACCTCTGAACGATGGGTCACCTTCGCGCACAAGACGCTCGCGTGAGCGTCTGCAGGCTAGGAGAAGTCTGGCTCTGCCCAACCGAGGTAATCGAGGTTCCACACTGATTGCATGGTCGCGTACGACACGACCCACGCATCGCCGGAGCCCAGGATGTCGGTGCTGATCAACACGTGATTACCCAATGAGAGCGCAACGTGGTTTGGGCCCCAGAACATCAATGCACCGGCTGGGGCATTCGTGTCACCAGGGTGCTTGCGCTTATTCGACAGCCCGTCCCACATTGCCGAAGCAGTCGGCGCCCCGGACGATCGACCGTACGCGTGGGTCACGAAACTTAAGCACAGGTACGACCAGCCCTGACTTGGATTCTTGACTTGGTTGATTGCCCATCGCTGGGCCTTGTCGCAGGACGAAGGGTTCTTGACCCCAGGAAACGAGCATTCACCCGGCTGGAAAGTGGCGAACTTCTTCTTGGAACCCTTCGCGTTCGGGTTCGGCGAGATTGGGATGAGCTCGGCAGGTGGCAACTGCGGGGCCGCAGGCGCGGTAGCAGGCGCCGCCATGGCGGCCGCTGCTGGGCCTGACAGTCCCGGGAGGTGAGTCAGACTCACAGGCGGAACTGCGGAGAGTGCTGCGGTGCTGCTTGCCAGAGTCGGCTCTACCGCCTGAGCGGATGGTGCGACGAACGTTGCCAAACCAAGTCCGGCAACGGTGGCGCAACAAATCGATGCGTATCGCAAAGACAACGTGGTTCCCCTTGGAAATAGACAATCCGCCCACGCTCAATGCGGCTGTGGCGGACTCTTGATTCGGAACCACGCTACGTAGACAAATCGGACATGGATGGGGAACTCGCGGGAAGGGTAATCTAAGTCACAATTGCGATCTTCTTGGCGACGGATCCCCGAACGTCCGACGCGCTGAAATGATCATCGCTTTACGATGAGCACCTGGCTTGAACCTAAGGTCGACCCTGCCCGCAGCTTGAGGGTCTTTCCCGGAAGCGTGAAGCGGACCGTGAACTTGCCGCCAGCAGTCGTCCGAGCTCTCGCTACCTTGCGGAACTTGCCGTTGATCTTGCGATAGATCGTGACCTTTCGCACGCCAGCGGCAGCAAACTTTCCCTTGATCGTGACGGCTGACCTTCCCTTCTTGACCAGCCAAATCTCAACAGGGCTGACCTTGCCACGCACTGGTGCTGCTGGTGGATTGACCACTGGTGGCACTGCGCTGACGGGAAGTGGTTGCGGGTCCGGCGCTGGTGTTGGTGGTTGCAGTGCTTCACTGCGCAGCAGATCCCATTGCCCGCTCTGCTCGGTGCCGACCATCCATTGCGCGAGTCCGGCAATTCCAAACTCCTGCGCGACCTTCCAACGTGCGAGCGTGGTCTGGGAATCGGGCATCCACGCGGTGCGCGAAACGGTGCAGGTGGCGTTGTAGGCCTCGGTGTACGTCCTCGTGCGTTCCATGCTGGGCGTACTGCGCACCCACTCATCAGTGAATGTGACTTCACTGGAGTTGTAGGTGCGGGATGCGAAGGTTGCGGGACAACCCGCACCCGATGACGACGTCACCCAGTCACGACCGTACGTGGGCGTGCCTAGATACACCTTGGAAGCCGGAGCGGCATCAACCGCGTAACCAAGCACCGTTCGAACCCATGTGAGCGGGCCACCGATCGGGCCTGCCGAATCCCATGAGTAGTCGTAGGCCATGATCCGCAGCTTGTCGATGTGGGGTGCAAGCTCTCGAAAGGCGTAGACCCAGTAGCCGCTGGTGTCGCTATACATCGGGGGCACCGATACCGACAACAACTTCCCGGTGGCATGCAAGGACGTTGCGAGTTCGGCGATGAAACCGACCCAGGCGGGCTTCGTTGTTGCCCAAGTTTGTTGCCCGTCGTTGAACGCGAACTTCTCGAAGTCGAGGTCGATTCCGTCGTAGCCGTTGTTGTTCACCAGTGCCGTGATCTGACCAACGAATGCGGTGCGTTTGTCAGGTGTCGCCAGCACCGACGCCATGTGCCGCGCGGGGGTTCCGTCCGTTATCGACGGGAGAACTTTGATGCCGTTCTGCTGGAGGCTCGAAAGAATCGCCGGTCGAGTCCCCCAACTCAAGCTATTGCTCATGATTCCGACGCTGCTGGTCTTGCTCGATTCCACCTGCGCATCGAACCAAAATGGTGAAACATCCTCGAAGAGGTCGGAGTTACTGACTGCGTCCGTGGTCGACGTATTCATCAGCCAGTACGGCAACCAACCCGACATCTTCATGCCGTCTGCCGCCTGCGCGCCGGTGCTGAAGATTCCAGCGGCGAGCATCCCCGCAACCACAGCGGTTGCGGCGGCCCTCACCAATTGCACCCGCATGAAGTCTCCTGCCCTCTGACCTAATGGTAGGGGCGCGCGGGCGTCGTCGCTTATCCGTCGTAAGCGGCCTTGAGACCCGCAATATCGAACTTGACCATCTGCATCATCGCCTGTGCCACGCGGGCCGCCTTCTCCGGATCTGGGTCGGATAGGTACTGACCAAGCACGCTGGGAACGATCTGCCAGGTGAGACCGAACTTATCGTCCAACCAGCCACACTGCTGTTCGGTGCCACCCTCGCTCATGCGCTCCCACAGGTAGTCGATCTCTTCCTGAGTCTCACAGTCGATGAAGAACGAGATAGCCGGCGAGAACTTGAAGTTCGGGCCACCGTTGAAGCCGACGAACTCTTGGTTGCCGATGCGGAAAGTTGCCGAGATCATTCCGCCTAAGGGGCCCGGGGAGGAATCGGGATAACGCGTTGTGGAAAGCACAACTGAATCGTCGAAGACTGACGTGTAGAACTCGACTGCTTCTTCGATCTGATCGTTGAACCAAAGAAACGGTCGAATGTTCGTCATGTGATCTCCTAGGCGGGTGACTTGAAGTGTGGGTCGGCGCCACTCATGCGGGGCCAGTTTTGTGCCCTGATCCAACCACCGGACTGTGGCAATGTCACGTGGTGACCGCCAACGCGACGACCCCGGCCACCCAGACAGCAGTGGCGAACACGGCACTCGCGAGATCAATGAGAGCTGAGATCCCTGCCGCCTTCATCGCTGCCACAGTTGTAGGCCACGCATCGGCGACTGACTTCAAGCGAATCAGTTCGGCGAGGTAGATGCCGCCAACAAAGCCCACGAAGATCCCCACCACCGGAATCAGGAAGAAGCCGACAATACCTGCGATTCCACCGATCAAGATGACCCAAGATGGGACTCCGCCAGCCTTCAGATGCCTGCCCGGAATCAAGTACTTCAAGACCGCACCAATAGCGACGATCAGGAGCGCGATCGCTGTGAACCACCAGGCATGGCCCCCTTCAGCAACTCCCCACACCAAGATCGCGCCGGCGCACAGCAGGGCGCCAGGCAGCACGGGCACCACAGTCCCCACGATTCCGATGGCACAGGCAACTGCCACAAGCGCATTCAGCCACACGTTCAGCCACGTTACCCGCGCGAGGCGAGGTGGAACGATTCACCTACCAAGTGCAAACCCAGATCTGAAGGAGCACGATCGAATCAAGACTTTGCAGACCCGAAAGTCGCGCTGTGGCCCACCACGCGAAGTTAACGTTGGCTCAGATGAAGTAGTCGCGAATTCGGACCCTCGGATGCTGAGGAGACCGGTCGAGGCATCCGAATTGTGCACGTCAGGCCAACCGACGCTCGGAAACGCCGAGACCTCAGTCCGCCACCCCGAGGTAGTAGTTGGCCAGGCTCGGCCTACTGTGAACGGTCTCCTCCACACCCCTGCGCAGTCTCGTCTGCAGAGTTTGCTCCGGCACCAGGCTTCGACGGGTCAAGTTGCAAGCGACATGCCTCCGGATGC
>JAOAUD010000167.1 GCA_030157755.1 Candidatus Nanopelagicales bacterium | reverse complement strand
ATCCTGACTCTGCAGGACAAGTCTGCCCGGAACGCGAATACCCGGTAGACCAAGTTGATGATCTGCCGGGTGCTGTCAGGAGCCGAGGAAAGTGCGGGTGATCGTCAAGACTGGCGTTCACCTTGCTGTGCTTAGTTCTAGCTCCGATATGTCGTGATGCCTCCGGATTCTTGCTCCCGACCTTCGGTTGAGAACAACAATCGCGGCTTGGCCGTCATTGGTCTTAGGACCAAGGGCCAATGGCGACTTGGACCAGAACCAGGGAATAGTCAGTGACAGACCAAGACGTGCGCCGTCGGCCACTGCCCAACCCAAGGAGAATCCCGTGACCAATCGACTTAGCCGAACCGCCTGCTACGCCGGCGCCGCCGCGATCTCTATCGTCATCGGGGGCGTCATTGCTCCCACATCGGCCAGTGCGGTCACAACGCTGCCCGCACTCAGCGACGGGCAGGGCAATCCGGTCTGCTTCGAAGACCCGAGAATCGTCGCCCTCGGCGATGTGGGAACGAACTACGCTGGAGCAGCGGGCTGCGTATCGGTTCGCACTGTCGGCTCGACCCTGCGCCTCGAGCTCGTTACCTTGATGCCCGACTGGACGTACACCAACAAGGGCGGCGGGGGCACAAACAGCCGCATCCAGTTGCAGTTCACAAACTCCGTGACAAAGGCTCGGGTCGACTTCCGATACGAGTTTGGCAAGACAAAAGTCGGCTAGCGGAGAGGTAGCTGAGGTCCGTCTCAAGGGAAGGTCCGAATAGAGACGGTGGATTAGCCCTCGGGCTGCGCTACTCCAGGTTCCGTTGGTGGGTTGGTGGCGTCGACAGAAGTCGGGACTGCCGCTGGGTTGGCAATCCGCGAAGGGCTGATCAAATCGCGCTTCAGGCCGTAGCTGGTCGTCACTAGTTGACGACGTATCTGCGAGCGAATCCAACGCCCAAGACTTGCCCGAAAACTCAAGGGCGAGGGAAGCCATGTCGCATACGTTTCTGGTCGCCTCGCCTCGACTCGACTCGCCTCGACTCAGCGTGGGGTGGGGAATCCCAAATGCGAATGGCCGCGGGCAAGCCGCTCTGACAAGACAACGCAGACTCCAGTCCACATGCGGGGCGCCCACTTCACGCAATTTACGTGTCCGAATCCATGACATCGATGTCCGATCTCTTCGTGACACTGATATCCGTAACACCGACATCTGAGCATCTAGCCAGGAATGGCAGATGGCCCGCCACCGGTTCAGTGACGGGCCATCTGTGCGCTGGATGAGCGCTCAAGAAACCGAAATCGTTGGTATTCGCCGTGATGCGCCGGAACTTCAATCCCTGCGATTTCGCAGGTCAGAAGGCTAAACCCCCGGAGTCACGGCCGATACCGATCCACGATTCCTAGATGTCGTAGTACATCTCGAACTCATGCGGGTGCGGGCGCACGCGGATGGGATCGATTTCGTTGGTGCGCTTGTAGTCGATCCAGGTTTCGATCAGGTCAGGCGTGAAGACGTTGCCTTCGCTGAGGAAGTCGTGATCGGCTTCGAGTGCGTCGAGTGCACCGTCGAGCGACGCGGGCACCGTCGGAATTGCGGCGGCCTCATCCGGCGGCAATTCGTACAGGTCCTTGTCGACTGGCTGTGCAGGCTCGATCTTGTTCTTGATGCCGTCGAGACCAGCCATCAACATTGCCGAGAAGGCGATGTACGGGTTGGACGACGGATCCGGAACGCGGAACTCGAGGCGCTTGGCCTTCGGGTTCGAACCGGTGATCGGGATGCGGATACATGCCGAGCGGTTGCGCTGGCTGTAGACCAGGTTGATCGGAGCCTCGTAGCCCGGAACCAGTCGGTGGTACGAGTTGACGGTCGGGTTGGTGAAGGCGAGCAGCGCAGGTGCGTGGCGAAGAAGTCCACCGATGTACCAGCGTGCCATGTCCGACAGACCCGCGTAGCCCATCTCGTCGTAGAAGAGCGGCTTGCCGTCCTTCCAGATCGATTGGTGGCTGTGCATTCCCGAACCGTTGTCGCCGAACAGTGGCTTCGGCATGAACGTGACGGTCTTGCCAGCGGCCCAAGCCGTGTTCTTGATGATGTACTTGAACTTCATCATGTCGTCGGCTGCGTTCAACAGTGAGTTGAACTTGTAGTTGATCTCGGCCTGGCCACCAGTACCAACTTCGTGGTGAGCGCGCTCGAGTTCGAAGCCAGCATCAATGAGGTTGAGCGACATCTGGTCGCGAAGATCGGCGTAGTGATCAAGCGGCGGCACTGGGAAGTAGCCACCCTTGAACTTGGTCTTGTAGCCCAAGTTCTTGCCGTCTTCGTACGCGGCCGTGTTCCATGCGCCCTCGATCGAGTCAACCTTGTAGAACGAGGTATTCGCGGAGGTTTCGTACTGCACGGAGTCGAAGACGTAGAACTCTGCCTCGGCACCGAAGTAAGCCGTGTCGCCGATTCCGGTCGACTGCAAGTAAGCCTCGGCCTTCGCTGCGATCTGACGTGGATCGCGGCTGTACGGCTCATCCGTGAACGGGTCGCGAATCGAGAAGTTGATGATGAGGGTCTTCTCGGCACGGAATGGGTCGAGGTAGGCCGTCGTCACATCTGGAATCAGCTTCATGTCCGATTCGTGAATGGCCTGGAATCCGCGGATCGACGATCCATCGAACATCTGGCCGTCAGTGAAGAGTCCAGTTTCGGTAGCTGTTGCTGCCGGGACATTGAAGTGCTGCATGACGCCGGGCAGATCGCAGAACCGAACGTCAATGAACTTGACGTCTTCTGCGTCGATGAATCTCTGCACATCTTCGGCTGTCTGAAAATTCGGCTTGTTTGACATTCACCGCTCCCTTTCGCCGCGGGCAACTGCCCGCAACTTCGTTTGGCTATCTGCGCTGCTGCCGGGTGTGGCGCGACGCCTGGTCCAGCGACTCGTGCCGCCTTCCTGTGGTTAGAACCTAAGTCGAGGCTGTGTCGGCACGGTGTCTCGATTGTTGCGCGTTTGTTACACAGCAGTTGATTCAGGGTCGGACCTAGGGGAAACCCTACGTAGCAGTTAGCCTTCTCACATGGATCGCCGCGATGTTGCCACCTGGGTTTCTGGACCACGTGCCGCACTTGACGCCGCAGGAATTGATATCGGCTACCGCGGGGAGCGCCTCGGGCTACCACCGGAGGGTGTTGGATCTGTCGCGGGTTACGGCCGCCGCTTTGGCGCACTGTTCATCGACTGGATCGCATCGGCGCTTGTGGCGCACCTACTTTTTCCGCAGTTTTCGTACGGAACACAGCAGTCCGGAGTTGCAACGCTGATCGTCTTCTTCATCATGAAGTCGGCGCTCACCATGCTCGGGGGCGCTTCATTCGGGCAGCGGATCCTCGGCATTCGAGTCATTGCGCTCGGCAAGCCATACGTGAACCCCTGGCGTGCGTTGTTGCGCACGTTGCTGATTTGCCTCGTGATCCCGGCAGTCATCTGGGATCGCGACGGGCGTGGGCTACAAGACCGCGCCGCCGGTACCGTTGTGGTGAAAGCGCGCTAGTTCGTTTCGTCGGTAACGGGGTCGGCCGGTGTCACCGGCGTGGTGTCGAGGTCGACAAGTTCGCGCGAGGCAGTGATTACCGAATCGCGCCACTTCGTTACCTTCTTTGCGGTCACCTTTCGAGATCCCGGAAGTTCCACTGTGAGCATGTATCCCGGGAAGTTCGAGTTGTACCAAGAGCCCATCGTGCCGGTGTAGGCCGCGCGAGCGCACGATTCCTTCTTCAATCCGGTCAATTTGGCGTAGCGCAGGGCGTACGGCCGGGTCTTCCAATTACACGCACCCAAGACCATGTTCCAGTCCTGGTGGTAGACAAACATCGCGTCGGGCCGCAGGTCACCCATGAAGGCCATGAGTGCTTGAGTTTCAGGTTCGCTCCCCGCTGACACTCCGGCACCCGGAGTGCGCGGTGACCAGCCGGTGGGGAAGTTCCGGTTGAGGTCGACGCTGCGGGCGTTACGTCGTTTGTTTGCTGCCATGCCGTCGGGGTTCATTGACTGAATCGTCCACACCTGAACGTCGCCATCGGCGGGGATTTGGGTGGCACGAACGCCATTGATGATCTTCTTTCCAGCCTTTTCGTTTCCGTGAATCACGCCTACTGCCAGCAGGACCTTCGAAGCAGTCGGATTCCCTTGTCGCTGTGCGTAGATGGGTCGACCGAGTGCGGAGGTGCCGACGAGTACCGTGGCAGGCCACAACGAGACCGGCGGTGTTGTTGGCGTGGTGGGAGTCGGAGACGGAACCGGCGACTCAACGGGGGTAGGAGTCACCTCGACGGCGGTGGCCGATTCGAGGGGTGTTGCAACGAGGCCCAACCCGATCGCGGCGGACGCGATGACGGTGGTGACCGGAAGTGCGGACGATGCTTTAGGCATGGAGGCGCTCTTTCGGATTGACAACAGGGGGAGACGAGCAACCGCCGGTTACGGTGAAAGTGGTCGCACGTTGTTGTCTTACCGACACTAGGGGTGAGAGACGCAGATCCGTTGCCTTGAAGATCCAAGATTTGTCTCTGTGACCCAGGTCACAATTTCCCTGGGTGGTGATGCTCTATGTGGTGCCTACTAGCCCCGCTGGCCGCGAGCTGCTCGGGCACTCTTTGGCATCGGGCCCTTGGGAGCTGACATCGGCTGAGCAGCGAGGGCTTCAAGTCGACGCCTAACCTCAGTGACCTGGGCCGGCTTGTAGTTGCGCTTCTGCTTCATGACCTTGCGATTGAGTTTCGGGAGCCGAATCTGCCCCTCGTCATTGCCGGATTGAATCTCGATGATCTCGATCTCGGGCACGAAACGAGCAGTGCGTTTGCGCTCATTGGCCAGCATTTGGTTGACCCGAGTGCTCGGGCCCTCCGAGACGAGGATGACGCCGGGGCGCCCCACTACGCGCCACACACAGTCCTGGTTCTTGTTGAGGGCAACTGGCTGTTCCGTCACGAACCAGCCTGAGCGAAGCGATCGCAGCACGGCTCCGGCTGCACCGGGCTGGCCCTCGATCTGCGAATAGGCGGATGCCTCGGCTCGCCGACCGAACACGATCGTTGCGACCAGAAGCGCCGTTGCGATACCTAGCGGCACCAGGTAGATAAGCAGCCCGAAGACGAATCCGAGGATGACAAAAATGGCAAGAATGCCGACAAAGATCCCCAGCAGAATCCAGCCAATACGTGGGTCGCTTCGCTTTGTGAGGCGATACGTCTCAAGGATTTGCTTAAACCGACCGGGTTTTCCGTCTTTCTTAGCCATTGGTCAAGAGTAAGTCATTGCTGTGAGTGCTCGGCGATGCCTCGCCCGCTTGCCTGTTCGTAAAGGCGTCCGGCGCGGTAGGACGACCTCACCAACGGGCCGCTCATGACACCGAGGAAGCCCAGGTCGCGAGCAACCGCGTCGAGCTCGATGAACTCCTCCGGCGTCACCCACCGTTCCACGGGGTGGTGGCGCTTGGAAGGCCGCAAGTACTGCGTGATGGTGATGAGCTGGCACCCGGCGGTAACAAGATCCGCGAGGGTTGCTTCTACCTCTGCTCGTTCTTCGCCGAGCCCAAGAATCAGATTGGACTTGGTGATGAGGCCTGCAGATCGGGCTTGGGTGATGACGTCGAGGGAACGTTCGTACGTGAATGCCGGACGGATGCGTTTGATCAGGCGCGGAACGGTTTCCAAGTTGTGGGCGAGTACCTCGGGCTGCGCGGCGAAGACCTCGCCAAGCAGGGTTGGTTCGCCTGAGAAGTCAGGAAT
This sequence comes from Candidatus Nanopelagicales bacterium, assembly GCA_030157755.1. Classification (GTDB taxonomy): domain Bacteria; phylum Actinomycetota; class Actinomycetes; order S36-B12; family UBA10799; genus UBA10799. Next base: position 3,560 of record JAOAUD010000167.1, on the reverse strand, counting down.
AAGGACCTCGACGCCACAGCCGGGAACCGCTTCGTGGATTGCCCGCACGGTCTGCGCATAAAGCCATGCGCCCTGGTCGGGCAGGTCGTCTCTGGCCACGCCCGTAACCGTGGCGTACCGCAACTCCATCGCCGCGACCGATTCGGCAACGCGTCGAGGTTCGTCGCGGTCGAGGGGGGAAGGCTTTCCGGTATCGATCTGGCAGAAGTCGCATCGGCGGGAGCAGACGTCGCCGCCGATGAGGAATGTGGCTTCGCGGTCTTCCCAGCATTCGCTGATGTTTGGGCATCCGGCCTCTTGGCAGACCGTATGCAGGCCAGCGTCTGCAACCTTCTTGCGGATGTCGGCATGATTTGGACCGTTACGGAACTTCGCTTTGATCCAGGCGGGCTTGCGCTCGATGTCAGTTTGCGCATTTCGGACCTCAAGGCGCAGTAGTTTGCGACCTTCGGGGGCGACAGCGGATTCGGACACAGGGTCAGCCTAAGCGGTGTCCTGCGGCAGCGTTGGTTCGAGCACCTCGCGCAGGTGGTGCTCGAGGTGCTCGGCGACGTCGATGATGTCGAGGTCGACCGATGAGGGCAGTTCCGCTGCCATCGATGTCACCCCGGCGTCGGGAATTCCGCACGGGACAATCCGAGTGCCCCAGGTGAGGTCACAGTCGACATTGAGAGCCAGCCCGTGCATCGTGACGCCGCGCGCGACGCGGACTCCAATCGCGGCGATCTTGCGCTCGGGTCGTTCGTTGTCGGAACTGCACCAGACACCGCTGCGTCCATCAACGCGCTGCGTGGCGATGCCGTAGTCCGCGCAGGTCGCGATGATTGCGGACTCTAACCGACGGACGTGTGCAACCACATCCAGCGGGTGAGGCAGCGGAACGATCGGATACACGACCAGTTGCCCCGGCCCGTGCCACGTGATGCGGCCCCCGCGGTCGACCTCGATGACTCGCGAACCATCGACGGGAAGGTCGCCGGGTTCGGTGCGCTTGCCCGCTGTGAAGACGTCCGCGTGTTCGAGTACCAACAACGTCGCAGGCATCGTGCCATCGGCCACGGCGGCGTGGACTTCGCGCTGCAGGTGCCATGCGGCCTCGTAGTCGACGAAATCCGAACCGAGGTGAACACGTTGGACTGACAATGGATGCTCCGGAGCAAACAGCTCAGCAGCAGCGGCGTCCATGTGCACACGCTACTCGGCTCGGGTGCCCGCGGGAACCCGCGCGCTGCACTGCGGATGGAGATCGGAGACACTGCTGCCTGTGACTACCGTTGTGTTTCTGCATGGGGTCGGGGGAGTGACCCCCGGGTGGGATGCGGCGCTGAAGCATTCATTGGCCGACCACACTGGCGGGTCGGAGGTCGCTTGCGTCGAAATCGGATTCGACGACTTGATTGGAAGGTCAGGGGTCATTCGGCGGCGACCCGCTGAGGAACTTCATATCCCGATCGTCACCGAATCCCGACGCAGCGCATTGCGCCAGCGGTATCAGAAACGTCAAACAGAATTGCGCAAGGTCGTCTGGGATAGCCCCGATCGGGTGGAGCCGCCAACCAAACGGCCGCCGACGTTCATTCCGGGTGAGGTGATGGTGCGCTTGCCATTCCTGAGCATGAGGCAGGCGGGCCACTACCGGCACGACGACAACCTGCGCGCGGAGGTACTCGATCGGGTCTCCGAACGGATCAATGATCTCGATGACGATGTGGTGCTTCTCGCACACAGCTTGGGTTCAGTGGTTGCGCTCGACGCGTTGCATGTTCGCGACATCAAGGTGAAGTTGCTCGTGAGCTTCGGTTCGCCACTTGGGCAGCGTGACTTCTGGGGCAAGCTGTGGCAGGACCCAGCGACGTTTCCCTACGACAGGCTCGGGAGCTGGCTCAACATCGTCAATCTCAATGATCCCGTGACCTGGAAGCGGGGCGCCAGCCACCGGTTCCCACAGGCGCTCGACACCTACATCAGCGCAGGAGACGGCCTGATGGGGCCGATGAACTACCACGATGCGGCGACGTACACCTCGGCGCAGATCCTTGCCCGTGCGGTTGCGGCGGCGACCTGGGGCCCGCTCGCCGACTGAGTCACTTGCGTAGGCAGAGGTGGCGAAGCGGCCTGTGGACAGTGGCAGCGGGATCGGCCCGAAATGGACCAGAGTTTGCACATGGCCGCACCTCTGGATCCCGAGCGCTGGGATGAGTTCGCCCGACCCCGACCTCGACTTCAACCTCAAGCTCGCCCTCAACCTCGACCTGCGAGTGACGGCCTCGCAGCTGCGCAGACACAAGTGCGGGTTGGTGACCTCCTCGACAAGGCCGCAGGAGGCCACCAGGCACTTCCGATATCAGCAGTGGCAGCTCTCGTGGCGCAGTTCGCCAATTTGCTTCTGACCGAACCCCAGGCGGCAACATCTGAGTTCAATCTCAGGTCCGCTCACGTCAGTCGTGACGGTCTCGTGCAGGTACCCATTGGAGCGTGGGCGAGAAGCGACGCGTTATTGCGACTGCTTCGGCAAGCGCTCATCGAAGCTGCCGTTCCACCTGCCGTGGCCCGCCTGCTGTTGGCCAGACCTGCACCGGGAGCCGACCGGATTGCTGATGTCTTGGCCGAGTTCGGTTCCGACGCGGAACTGGGTAGGGCTGTTCGTTCATACAAAGCAGGATCCGAGCAACCGGTGGCAACGCCGCTACCCAGGCTTGAGCGTTCACCCGAGGCGGGACCGTCCACCGCACAGGAGACGACGGGGCCTCGCCTGGCACTTGGCCGCGACCTTCCCAAGGCCCGAATTCCTCGCCCGAGCAGACTTTTCGCCGCACTCGTCGGCGCGGCTCTGGGCTTGGTGGCGCTGCTGGCGATCCTGTCGGCGGGAGCGTCTGCGACGCCGACGGCAACTCCGTCTGGAGATGGTCCGGCAAGCGCAGATGGATTGCGCAAGGAAGGTGGAGCGCCCGGCGCGGATGGAACGCCCGGCGCGGATGTGTCTGCCACGACCCAGAGCCAGTCTGCGGCTCCGACGCCGACCTCTTCTGCCGCCGGGCAAGGTGGTGAACCAGTCTCTTGGGCGGTCGTGCTCGCGCAACTGGACGACAAACGGTCGCAAGCATTTGCAACGGGTAACCAGGAGCTACTGGGCCAGGTGTCGAAGGTGGGTTCTGTTGCTGCGCTGCGGGATCGGTCATTGCTGGCCCAGCTGGCTCAGCTTGGGGTAAAGGCAGTCGGGATGAAGGCAACTATCGTCGCAGTGTCAGTCACGCGCAGGGACGCGACTTCTGTCGAGCTAGCAGTTGCCGACGAACTGAGCAGCTATCGCATTGTTCGGGCAACTTCGGGCCAGGAGGTCGAAGTCAGGCCAGCCCGAACGGCGAAGAATTGGCGGGTGACCCTGGAGTCGATTGGTGGGAGGTGGCTGTTGGTCGATTCGGTCGAGAGCAGCAAACAGCCATAGGTCTGGTTCAGGTGGGGATGATCAGTGCAGCTGGTTGAACCATGGCTAGAGAATCTGCGCGAGAGCCTGGTCCATTGTGGGTGCGCTCCATTCAAAACCGGCCTCAGTGAGCCGC
>JAOAUD010000166.1 GCA_030157755.1 Candidatus Nanopelagicales bacterium | reverse complement strand
GAGGCGCTGCTGGAGCTGCACCCACGCATCGAAGGTCGCCGGTTCACTCTCCAGTTGGCTGCTGGAAACGAACGCAAGACCACCGGCAGTTACTACACGCCCACCCCGCTCATCCGCGAGCTGCTTACGTCAGCACTCGATCCTGTGCTCGACGAGGCATCTGCTGCCGCCAACCCTGAGGAGGCGATCCTCAACCTGAAGGTGCTCGACCCGGCTGCGGGATCGGGCCACTTTCTCATTGCGGCCGCCCATCGGATCGCTCACCGGTTGGCAGCGGTTCGCTCCCAGGAAGACGAGCCATCGCCCGGTGATCTCCGGGTCGCCCTGCGCGAGGTGATCGGTCGCTGTATCTACGGCGTCGACGTCAACCCGATGGCGGTCGAGCTGTGCAAGGTCAGCCTGTGGATGGAGGCCACCCAGCCCGGTATGCCACTGTCGTTCCTCGACCACCGAGTGGTCTGTGGCAACAGCCTGCTGGGTACCACCCCGGCGCTTCTGGCCGACGGCCTACCCGACGCTGCGTTCGCCGTTCTGGAGGGCGACGACAAGAAGCACGTCGCGTCACTTAAGAGGACCAATAAGTCCGAACGTAAACAGATCGAAGGGCAGGGTCTGTTCGACTTCGGCGGCGGCGTGGGCTCTGACACCAAGGCGGTGGCAAAGGAACTGGCGGTCATTGATGCCATGCCCGATCGCACCGCCCAGCAAGTGGCCGCCAAGGAAGCGGCGTATGCCGACCTTCGGGTGTCGCAGCATGCGGAGCGGGCGCGCTTCGGCGCCGACGCCTGGTGCGCAGCTTTCGTCGCCCCCAAGCAGCCAGAAGATCCGATCCTCACCGACAAGGAGGTCCGGCTCTGCCGCGACCATCCCGACCGTGCATCGGTAGAGGTCCACGATGTAGTTCGTCGGATGAAGCAGCAGTACAACTTCCTGCACCTACACGTGGCGTTCCCCGATGTCTTCGAGGTGCCGGACAATCCCGACGACGCTGCGAACGAGAGATGCGGCTGGTCGGGCGGTTTCGATGCCGTCCTCGGCAATCCGCCTTGGGACAAGGTGGAGTTCTCGGAGACGGAGTACTTCGCTTCACGTGATCCGAACGTTGCGAGTTTGCCCGGAGCCAAACGAAAGACGGCAATTACTCATTTGGCGGCCGATGACCCCCTGTTGCACGAGGCCTATCGGGCAGCGCTCCGACAAACCGGAGGCGAACGAACCCTCATGGCCAGCACGGGCCGGTTCCCGCTTTGTGGGCTCGGGCGAATTAACACCTACGCCGTGTTTGCGGAGCTCATGTCGGGAGCGATGTCGGCGGGTGGCCGAGTCGGAGTGGTCGTACCTACCGGTATCGCCACCGACGACACCACCAAGCTGTTTTTTGGCGATTTGGTAGACCGCAAGGCTTTGGTCTCCCTGTTTGACTTCGAGAACCGGAACGGGGTTTTCCCCGGAGTCCACCGCAGTTATAAGTTCTGCCTGCTCACCTTGTCGGGACATGATCGTCCGGTCGATGAAGCAGAATTCGTCTTCTTCGCGCTCGAGGTCGCCGACCTGACCGATGTCGGGAAACGGTTCACGCTCACACCCGACGACTTCGCGCTGCTCAACCCGAATACCCGGACGTGCCCGGTGTTCCGAACCCGGCGAGATGCCGAGATCACCAAGGCGGTTTACCGGCGAGTCCCGGTTCTGGTCAACGAGGCAGATCCCGAGCACGGCAACCCGTGGGGCTTGTCGTTCCGGCAGGGTCTGTTCAACATGACCAGCGACTCGGGCCTTTTCAAGACCCGCGACGATCTGGAGGTGGATGGCTGGACGCTGCAAGGCAACCACTTCGTTCGCGGTGACGAGCGGTTCCTCCCGCTCTGCGAAGCGAAGATGATCCATCACTTCGATCACCGCTGGGCGACCCACGAGGGCCTCGATGTCCGGAAGCTGACGCTTGACGAGAAGCAGGATCCAACGTTCGTGGCGCTGCCACGCTACTGGGTAGTCGAGGAAGAGATCAGCAAGCGCGCTGAAGGTAGGTACCTTGCTGGGTGGCGGAAGATCTGTAGGTCGACTGATGAACGGACCTTCATTTCTACGTCGATCCCGCTGGTCGGAGCCGGGGACAACTTGCTGTTGTACTGGACGGAAGATCCATCCAGCACCCCCTATCCCGTGATGTCGTCATTCGTGTTCGACTTCATCGCCCGGCAGAAGCTTGGCGGGTCGAACTTCCAGTACTTCACTGCTAAGCAGTTGCCGTTGGTGCCAGCCGAGCACCTTGAAGGAACTGAACCCTGGACGGAAGAGCTGACCTACACGGCGTGGGACATGTCCGAGTTCGCTGCTGACCTTGGCTTTCACGGCCCGCCGTTCCGCTGGGATGTCGAGCGGCGGGCGCTACTTCGAGCCGAGCTAGACGCACTGGTGTTCCGTCTCTACGGCATCGAACGTGACGACGTGGACTACATCCTCGACACATTCCCCATCGTGCGACGCAAGGACGAGGCCGAGTTTGGCGAGTTCCGAACTAAGCGTCTGATCCTCGAACGCTTCGACGCCATGGAATCGGCCGATGCGGCAGGCGAGGAGTACCAAACGGCGCTCGACCCGCCGCCAGCCGACCCGTCGCTGTGCCACCCCGAATCCACCCGACCCGCGTGGGCGCAACCCGCCAAACCCGCCAGGAGCGAACAGTGATCCACGAACGCGAGACCGAGTTCCGGCGACGAAAATTCGCCCAAATCCGCTCTGCGATGCAGGCGGCTTCTCCACCCATCCAGCCCGCTGGCGCCGCTGCGCCACACCGGCAAGAACTCGTCGATGCTCTCGAAGAGTTCAGCTCCACACTCGACATCCAGGCGTTCCGCCAGAAGATGGACTCCAACTCTCGCGGGTCGGGTTTCAGTGAGCTGTTTCCAGGCTTCAACTTCGGCGTAGCGATGTTCTTGAACTCCCTGGTCAAGAAGTCCCCCGATCTGTCCGAACTGACCAACTTGATGATGGACACCATGAAGGTGCCAGACAACGATCAACACGCGGACGAGAAGGTCGCCGTCCTGTTAGGGCAGGTGGAACTGGTCAGAGAAGGGGGGCACCCCGCCCCCAAGAGCGCCGCCATCTTCTGCTCGTTCTTCTGGTGGCTCCAGGCCCCCAAGAACTGGCCGTTCCTGGGCCCCGATACCGAAGAAGCGGTTGAAGCCCTGGGTTGGCTTCCCAAGGATCTCGACCCAGTCGACCGCTACCGCCGCTATCGGCAGCTGATCCGTTCCCTGAGCGACGGCATCGCTATTGACCAGCCTGCGGGTGAGCAGGTTGACCCAGATAACACCGAATCGGCGACTCTTGCTGATGTCGTCAGGGTGCTCTCCTGGTTCAAGGACCACCAGTGGATCGGTCTCGACGAAGCGCTGGGCGACCGCCTCCGCTGGGCGGACGAGCTCTACGATCAACGCGTTGACGGCGAGTATCCCGATGACTCGCTCGATGTCGCCAGCACCAATATTGCATCGGTGCTGGCCGACATGAAGATCCTGGGTGATGTCTGCGAGACGCCGGTCTCCGATGCGTTAGGACGGTCGTTGAGGCGCCGGGTACCCAGTGAGTACTGGATGAAGACCCCCATCGTGATCCGCGCCAACGCCTGGACCAAGTGGATCCTCAAGGACACCACCGGCTGGAACGAGGCTCCTTCGCTGCTGATATGTGCCGACCCGGAAGGCATTGGGGTGGGGGTCTCCCCGGGACGCCGGGGGAAGGGATGGTCGGCTTCAATTCGGGCCCAGTTGCTGCCGCTGCTGCCGGCCGATCTGGAGCACATCGATAACTGGGCCCACCCGTTTCGCGCTGCTGACGCGGTGCCGGGCGCCGATTACCTGCTCGGCGTCCGACTGACCTTTGACGTGGCTCTCGGCGACTCCGAGTTGGCCGACGAGGTTGAGCGCGTTGCTGCGGCGCTACAACCCGTTTTCGACCGCGTGATGGCCCTTGCTGGGAGCGCTGATCAGGCAGCGAACAGGACGGTTGCTCCAAGCGACGGCTTGGTCGAGGGCGATTCGCCCGAGGAGGACGCTGAGCCTGAGGACGAGGGCGCCCAGTTGGAGGAACGCCTCGACGCGCTGGTCGACGAATGCCACCTGGATGGGCGTGCGTTCATCGATGACCTCGTGGAGTTGCTGCGAGACAAACGCCAGATCGTTCTCTACGGGCCTCCGGGTACTGGCAAGACCTACATCGCTCGCAAGCTGGCCGAAGCGTTGGCGCCGTCGGCCGATCGCCGTCGGTTCGTCCAGTTCCACCCATCGACTTCATATGAGGACTTCTTTGAGGGTTACCGGCCGACCACCGATGCCGGCGGGAACCTCAGCTACAGGCTGGAGCAGGGACCATTCGCCTCGTTAGTCGAGCAAGCATCTGCGGATCTTGACCGTCGGTACGTTCTGGTGATCGATGAGCTCAACCGAGCCAACGTGCCCAAGGTGTTTGGGGAGCTGCTGTTTCTACTGGAGTATCGGAACGAGTCCGTGGTGCCGCTCTATCGACCGGAAGGTTTCTCGGTACCCGAGAACGTCTGGGTGATCGCCACGATGAACACGGCCGATCGGTCAATCGCCATGCTGGACGCGGCGCTACGGCGCCGTTTCCACTTCGTGCCGGTCTTCCCCGACACCGAACCTATTTCGGGAATTCTGGAGCGGTACCTCAAGCGCGAGGGCGGCGACGTCGCCTGGGCACAGCTCTTGGGGATGGTCAACGACGACCTGCGGGGCCGATTGGGGAACGGCGACCAGCTGATCGGTCCCAGTCACTTCATGCGGCCAGACCTTGACGAGGCCCGCATGAAGCGCATCTGGGAGTACAACATCGAGCCCCTAATTGATGATCTGTTCTACGGCGATAGCGAAGCCATCCGGTCGTTCAAGTGGGCCCAGGTGCTTAAGCGCTTCGAGGACAGCCCGGCCGGTGGGGCTGAACCGACCGCAATGGCGTGAGCCCATCGCTCGCTGCACCGGCGCTCGGCCATTCGGTGATCGAGCTGGCCGAGTATCAGAAGAGGATCGTCCCACTCACCCGCAGCGATGCTGACGCGCTTCGCCTGGCGGCGGGCAACCGGCTGACAGTTGGTCTCTCGACCACGGATGGGCACTACGAGCTGACGGCAACACAACACGTCGGTGCGATCGTCACCGGCAACGTGTCGGTGGCGATCCGACCAAAGGTGCCGCTGCACAACATGTTTCTGTTGCTGGGCGTCAAGCCGCCGGAGTTCGACGGGACGCTGTTTGGCTTCGGCCAAGACGCCGACCTGCTGTCGGTCATGGCGGCGGTGTTCACCACGGCGGTCGACCGGGCGACTGCCAGGGGAGTGCACCGTGGGTACCGGCCCACCGAGGAGCGGTTGGCTTCGCCCCGGGGCCGCATCGATCTCGTCCAGCAGGTCCGACGTCCAGCGCTCGTCAGCCCGATGGCCTGCCGGTTCGACGAGTACACCGCCGATCACTTTCCCAACCGGGTACTGGTAGCGGCCCTCGACCGGCTGGGACGGGTGCCCGGCCTAGGCGTTGGTCTGCGGATCGGCCTCAATCGCCTGGCTCCTCGGTTCACCGAGGTGGCCAGGGTCGTCGTCGACCCTCTGGCCGTCGATCGGTGGAAGCCCAGTCGCATTGATGCGCACTACGAAACGGCGATGCGCTTGGCCGCGTTGATCCTGCGCAACCTGACCCTGACCCACCGGAGTGCTGCCACGCCCGCTGCTTCGTTCACGGTGGACATGAACGATCTCTTCGAGGCCTTTGTCGCTGATCGCCTCGCCAAGCATCTTCGCCACCTCCGGCTTGTCACCGAGCCACCCGTGGCCTTGGCCACGTCGTCCGGCCTGACGATGAAGCCCGACCTGGTGTTCCGCCATGATGATCGAGACGTCTATGTGGGGGACACCAAGTACAAGATGTCGACCGGACCGGCCAGGTTGCGGGACTACTACCAGCTGTTGGCCTACGCCACGGCGATGAACCTGCCGGAAGGCGTACTCATCTACGCGCAAGACCCTGTCGACCCGGCCGCCGGTTCAGGTCAGCAGGTCCACACCATAGAGGTCCTCAATTCCCAAAAGGTGATCCACACCTACCGTCTGCCGCTCACCGGCTCTAACGCTGATGTCGAGTTAGCGCTGAAGAGGCTAGCTGGCTGGATCTATAGGACTGTCGAGCAGGATCCACCGTCTGGTCGACCTACGGGAGATGACAATCGACTAGTAGCTCCGAGACTAGACCCTCTCAGAGGCTAAGGCTGACTGAATCGCAGCGGTAGCGGAGGGAGAGGTAGCTCTCGGAGAAGGCTGGGGATCGCTACGCCGGTCGGCCGAGAAGCCCGCTACTGGCATCGTTCCTGGTCTGAAGTAACCCACCCCGGGGCAGAAATGGGTGATCTTTCGACCTGGCCGTGTGGGTTCCGAATGGACCTCGAATAGCGGCCCGGGGTCACGCTCATCGATTATAGTTCAGGTTTCGTCCCGTTTCACCAAGGAGTGGTACTCATGCCGAAGGTTGTCCTGACAAACGCCGAGTTTATGGCTGACGAAAAAGTCTATTTTGTCGACCTGGAATTTATGGCGGATGAGAAGGTCTACGTTGTTGACCATGAGTTCATGGCCGATAAGAAGGTGTACGCCGTTGATCATGAGTTCATGGCTGATAAGAAGGTGTACCGAGTCGACCATGAGTTCATGGCGGACTAACCGCTAGGTAACAGATCCTCCGGCTTGGTTAGCGGATTCCGCCAGGTTTAGACCGACCGCACAGCGATAAATGAGTCGAAGTTCGATTGCATCGGAGTGATAGCTCCGCTCAAGGCGTTCCGAGCTCTATGGTTGGTCGAAATATTCTCTGATTCCGGTCCGCCGGCCGTCACCTTTGCACGTAGGCGTTTCGCTCTGTCGGTATTGGCTCGGATCGGGGGCGGCTAGCGGCAAAGCTTTCAAGATCCCCCTGCGTCGCGATCTACGGCGTAGACGCGCCGTAGGGGGAGGAGACGCTTCCACTCCAGGTCGAGGTTCTCGTAGTGCTCAAAGACCAGGTCGACCAGTTGGGTGCCCTTGATCAGCCTCAGGTCTTGACGCGTTCGCTCAAGGTGGAGGGCGTCCGTCGAGTACGTGCCGAGGGTGACGAACAAGCCGAGCTCCGTGCCGCCGTGGGCTAACGCCCCAGCGAGCTTCTGCACGTCGGGTCCACCGATGGTGTTGACGGTGCGCTTGCATTGAACCTTGATGATTGGCGGCTCAATGGCCAGCGGGTCGCGGCTGGCGATGACATCGATGCCGCCGTCGCCACTGGCGACTGTGGCTTGGGCCCGGTACCCCATGGCCTGGAGCAGTCCAGCAACGAAGTGCTCGAACCTGTAGGCGTCCATCCGGCGGAGGATGCCCACGACAAAATCCTTGCTGTAGGTGTCGACTCGCTCGGCGTTCGGCTCATCGTCGGCAAGGTCGACCTGGTCTTCATCGCTGTCATCCACGGCCTCGGTAGAGCCTGACTGGAGGAACTCGAAGAACTCGTTGGCATGGTTCTTGACGCCGAACAGCGTGACGGCGGACCCGATCTCGTGGAGCGCCCCCTTTGAGAAATCATCTCGGGGCACGTCAGTTTTGATCCAGCGAACACGCCGCCGGGTGATGTGCACCTCGGCGGCTGGTTCCACATAGAAGTCGCTGTCGATGATCCCGAAGTTCAGCGTCCGATCAGCCTTGTTTGGGCTGATGACGTAGTCGCCGACCTGCATTTCCGCCGTGAACCGATAGATCACGCCAGCCCACACGGGGATGGCCCCGGGCTTTGCCTCCGGCCGGGTCTCGGCCAACCGGAGCTTCAGCGTCTCCCGATCGATCGCAGATGTGCTGAGGTCGCCCAAATCATCCCACCCGATGCTGATGAAGCCGCCCTCAACCAGATCGAGTGAGGACTGATCGTTGTGGATTCCCCAGAGTGCAGTCACGAGCCCGAACGTAGCCGCATCGCTGAGCTACCGTCGCAGCGTCAATGAGCCAGAGGGCTCGAGAATTGGAGATCTGGCATGCGACATAGCGATGGCTTCGAGCCGGAAGTAGATGATTCGGCGGACGAAGAGGCGCTCGTGCTCAACGAGGTGCCACCAGATCAACTTGGGCCCTGGTTCATCGAGACAGAGAGCGGTTCGATGTACTTGCTCGATCTGGCCGCCGGACTGCTGCGGGTCGCCTCGGAGGATGGCCTGGAGGACTTTGACGTCGACAAAGTGATCTCCCTGCCCAAAGTGGGTGAGCCCTTCCTTATCGAGGTTTTCGAGCCCGAACGCGCTGACCTCATCTTGATCAAGAGCCTCCCAGTGCGGAGCATTGTCCGGTTTCCACACGAGCTCTTCGAGGTTGAGGACGACTGGGTCTCGATCGTCGACAATTGGTGCGAGTCCGAGCCGCGCAACGCCTGGTTGCTCATGGGCGACGCAGCGTCAATGCCGACGGAGGAGGAGGTGGCCGCCCAGTACACCTCTGGGGAGGAAGGTCTGCTGAGTTGGACCTGTCCCAAGCACATCCAGCCAGGGGACCTCGTCTTCGTCTACTTCATGGCGCCGGAGAAGGCGGTTCGCTTCGTCGCTCGAGCACTCACGCGTGCGAAATTCGACGCGACCAGCGGTGTCAACTCGGTGAAGGAAGTGGATCCGAACCAGTGGTGGACGATCTTGAGCCCGTTCGTGCCGATCGAGCCGATCTCGTTCCAACAGTTGGAAGGGTGCTTCGGGCACAAGCTCATCCTTCGGGGCAAGCCGAGCCACTACGTGCCGCCGCGTGTGGTCGATGCAATCGTCGGCGTGCTTGGTGACCTTGATGAATACGAGGCAATGATCCTTCAGCGCCCGATTGGCAACGACGACCTGCCGTCGTCCGGGAAGATCGGCCTCGCTGAGCTGAACGAGATCGCGTCGGGGGCGCTGAACAACGAACGAATGGTGGAGGAGTACATCGTCGAGCCGCTGTTGAATCTTGCCTTCCCACCGGATCAGGGCTTCCGCATCTCGCGCCAGTTTCATCTGCCCAGCCGGGGAATCCCCGACTTCGCTCTGTTCAGGGGAGATGAGCTGGTGGGGTTGGTCGAAGCGAAGATGGGGATCGGTCGGGGATCCGGATCGTTGGCCGGTTGTCCCGAGGTGGAGCAGATCCGTCGCTACTGCACGGAAGCCGATCTTCCCGGTCTCCTGATTGACGCAAACGAGATCGTGCTCATTGCCCCTGATGCCGAAGAGCCTGTCGACTACTTCGACCGGATGTCACTGGAGGAGACCGACATCAAGCAGATCGGCGAATTTCTGACCGGCTGGGATCGCAGCACGGCGGCGGTTCGTGACTAGCCTCCGATGAACTGGGAGGCGATCAGGCCGAGCACGAGCGTGATGACCAGCCCGATCATCCACTGGTTGGTCCTGTTCATGTCGCTGCGAA
>JAOAUD010000165.1 GCA_030157755.1 Candidatus Nanopelagicales bacterium | reverse complement strand
GTCGCGTGCAAAACCTTGACGGGATCCAAGTTCTACGTGGTGAGAGGGCCACGAGCCTTGGTTCGACCGTCCTATTCTGCCAGAGGCGTCAACCCCGTACGACTCAGCGGGGTCACTACCCACCAACCGTGGCCCTACGGACCGCTAATTCTTCTTGTCGGGATCGCCAACGAGTTGTTGGAATTCCGGTGGCAATCCTTCCAAACTCGCAGCATCCGCTCCGGTCGGAAGTCCCCCGCCGAGCAACCCTGAACCTGGCGCCGCGCTGCTAGTGGTGGCCGCCGCGGCCTCTTGCGCCGCCCGCTTCGCCGGGTTTCCGCTGCGACCCTTCTTCGACTTTTTGCCTTGACTGACCTGGCGTCCGCGAGACTTCTTACCGCCACCCATGCCGGGCATGCCAGGGATTCCCCCGCCTTTGCCCATCTGCTTCATCATTTTCTGGGCTTCTGCAAATCGGGTCAGCAGATTGTTGACCTCGCTCACCTGGACTCCCGAGCCCTTGGCGATGCGAGCTCGCCGAGATCCGTCAATGATCTTTGAGTGCGTCCGCTCTTGTGGCGTCATTGACTGGATGATCGCGGCGATTCGATCAATGTCGCGGTCGTCGACCTGTTCAAGTTGCTTCTTGATGTCGCCCATCCCGGGCATCATGCCCATGAGCTTCGTCAGCGAGCCCATCTTCTTCATAGCCTGCATCTGTTGCAGGAAGTCTTCCAGGGTGAACTCGTCACCTGCTTCGAACTTCCGCGCAATCTCGGCGGCCTGCTTCTCGTCGAATGCCTTCTCGGCATGCTCGATGAGAGTCAGCATGTCGCCCATGTCGAGAATGCGCGAAGCCATGCGATCGGGATGGAACTGTTCGAAGTCCTCAAGCTTTTCGCCTGTGGATGCGAACATGACCGGTCGTCCGGTCACTTCCCGTACGGACAGCGCCGCTCCACCGCGAGCGTCACCGTCAAGCTTCGTGAGGACGACGCCATCAAATCCGACGCCTTCCTCGAACGAGACGGCCGTTTTGACTGCGTCCTGTCCGATCATCGCGTCGACTACGAAGAGGACTTCATTGGGCTCGACGGCGTCGCGGATCCCACGCGCCTGGGCCATGAGTTCTTCGTCAATGGCTAGTCGTCCCGCAGTGTCAACGATGACTACGTCGTAGGCATTGTCATTGGCGTAGACGAGGCTGTCCCGCGCGACGGATACCGGGTCACCCACCCCGTTGCCGGGCTGGGGGGCGTAGATGCCAACACCCGCGCGCTCCGCAACCACGCTCAATTGATCAACAGCGTTCGGTCGCTGCAGGTCCGCAGCAACGAGCAGCGTCCGGTGATCTTGACCATCGAGCCACTTTGCGAGCTTTCCGGCGAGCGTGGTCTTGCCAGCACCCTGGAGTCCGACAAGCATGATCACTGTCGGTGGGTGCTTCGCGAAGCGAAGTCGGCGGGTCTCGCCACCGAGAACGGTGACAAGTTCGTCGTGCACGATCTTGACGACCTGCTGGGCTGGATTCAGAGCCCCACTGACTTCAGAGCTGAGCGCCCGCTCCTTGACCCGCGCACAGAACCCGCGAACAACCGGCAACGAGACGTCGGCCTCGAGCAAGGCAGTCCGGATCTCCCGAACGGCCGCGTCGACGTCAGCTTCAGATAGGCGACCCTTTCCGCGTAGGTTCTTGAACGTCGCGGATAGGCGGTCGGACAGCGCGTTAAACACCCGGCAAGGCTACCCGTCCGACCCGGCCAGTGCTTCGAGCACCACAGATCGGACCAGGGTTACCTGTGCCATGTTCAACGGTTCGCCCTGTGCGAGCACGTAGAACACGTCAACAACATCAGAGCCCAGCGTTGCCACTTGGGCTGCTTCAATCGAGATGCTCACGGATGAAATCGCGTGAGCAATCGTCCGCAAGAGTCCTGGCGCATCCTGGGCGCGAACCTCAATCACCGTCGCCCGGTCGGATGCATCAGCAACCAACTTGAACTGAGCGGGCGCGGGTCGCCGAGTACCAACGCGGCGGTAGGCGGCGGCTCGAGCATGAAGCTTGCTGTCGATGTCCAGCCCTCCCGACAGCGCCAGGCGAATGTCCTCTCGCAGCAGATCCAAGGTGGGCGGCTCGCCAAACTCCGGCTGCACGGACCACACCGTGACCGCTCGATTGCCCAAGGTCTCCGTCCGGGCCGACCGCACCGCAAGCCGATTCACTGCCAGCGCCCCGGCGACCTGACCAAGAAGACCGAGTCGGTCATCGGCCGCGACGGTGACCCACCACACGCCTTCGCCCGGTTCAATGAGGACCTGCACTCCTTCGCCCGTCGCTAATTCGCGTTGGGAGGGCGTCAGGGCAGGACGAGCAGGTTCAGGTCGACCGTCCAATGCGGCCTGAGTGCGACCAACCAACTCAGTCACCAGGCTCGCCTTCCATTGACTCCACGCGGCCGGTCCCGTCGCCGCTGCATCGGCGCGAGTCAAGCAGTCCAGCAACTCCAGGACCAGTGGAGTCTTGACCGCTGCAGCGACTGCAGCCGCCGTTGCTGGATCGGCAAGATCACGCCTGGTCGCGGTGTCGGGAAGCAACAGGTGGTAAGCGACCATGTCGACGAGCACCGCGCTGTCTTGGGCATCAAAACCCAGCCGCGGCGCCAGTTCGCTGACAATTCGGACGCCCACTTCGGTGTGGTCACCGGCCTGGCCTTTACCGATGTCGTGCAGCAGTGCGCCGACCAGCAACAGGTCGGGTCGCGAGACCTCGCGCGTCAGCGAGGAGGCATTAACCGCGGTCTCGACCAGATGGCGATCCACGGTGAAGCGGTGAACGGGGTTGCGCTGTGGAGCACTACGCACGACCTTCCACTCCGGGATCAGACGGCTGATGAGGTCTGCCTGATCAAGCGCTTCCCAGACCGGGATTGCAGCGCGTCCGGCACCCAAAAGTGAAATCAGGGAATCTCTCGCCGCGATTGGCCAGGGTTCAGGCAGTGGTGCGCTCTCCGAGGCCAGTCGTGCCACGGCGTAGGGACTCAATCGCAACCCGGCCTGGGCAGCCGCAGCGGCGGCACGCAACAACAGGACGGGGTCTCGATCCGGTCGGGCATCTACGGCGAGGACTGCCTCTCCGTCTTGAACGACGACCCCTTCAGCCAACGGGGCCCGCTCAGGACGCGTGGACCGCAATCGCCTGACGGGGTTCAGCGACCGCCTCGATGCGGTTGCGCGCCCCACTCGGTACCAGGCCTCGTCGTTGGCGTACGCAATCGCGCGACCCGCCGCCGAGACCCGGCGAAGCAGCACGTCCGGATCGAGGTCGTCCAACAGCGCCGCAACCGGTGGCTGCTCCTGCAGCGTCAGCTTGTCACCGTGGCGGCCGGTCACCGTGTGCAATCCGTCGCGAACGTCCAGAAGTGCTTCGGCGTGAACATCGAGTGCCTGGTGTGGTGCGTCCGCGACCCACGACGCTGAGATCGCACGCAGGATTGTCAGATCCCGCAACCCGCCATACGACTCTTTGAGATCGGGCTCCAGGAGATGCGGCAACTCGCCACTGCGTTCCACCCGGTAATCCACGACCTCCCGCAATTCCGAAAGCCGCCGTGGTGCCAACGCTCGCCAGTCCTGCAAGACCGCCGCGCGCAAGGACTCAGTCAGCTCTTCCGAGCCAGCAATTGTGCGGACGTCCAGAATCCCGAGGACAACCTTGAGGTCTTGACCGGCAAGTCGCCGGGCCTCAGGAACAGTGCGAACACTGTGGTCGAGGCGCATCCCTGCGTCCCAGATGGGATACCAAATCTTGTCGGCTACACCGACCACGTCGGCGCGCGGCTCGTGCAGCAGAACAAGGTCGAGGTCACTGGCAGGCGCCAGATTGCCTTTGCCGTAGCCCCCGACCGCGACCAAGGCCGTCTTCTGCGGGTCAGCACCGGCCTCGGCGAAGAGCCCTTGCAACCAGTCGTCAGTCAGGCCCACCAGCGCCCGCCGCCGGGCGGCAGTCGGCCGCCCTGGTCGGCTCAGCAGTTCGGATCGAGCGCTGGGATAGTCCATAGTTACAAGGCCTCTTCTCCTCGTTCGCCGGTACGAACCCGCGTGACCTGGTCGACCGGAATCACCCACACTTTTCCATCGCCTATTTGCCCTGTTCGAGCAGCTGACACCACCGCGTCGAGTACTGCATCTGCCTGCGCATCCGACACTAGGATCTCGACGCGAACCTTGGGAACCAGGTCCACCGTGTACTCGGCACCCCGGTATACCTCGGTGTGTCCGTGCTGACGGCCGTGGCCACTGGCTTCGGAAACGGTCAGTCCCTCAACGCCGAGGGCCTCCAACGCGTTCTTCACGTCTTCGAGTTTGAACGGCTTGATCACTGCAGTTACAAGTTTCATGAGTTGCCCTCCGTTGATGGTGGTGGTGCCAGAGTGCCAGTTCCCGAACCACCAGCGTGGCCAAACCCGCCGTGTCCGACCCCGGCGAATGCTCCGGCCGAAGATCCGGTGAAGTCATACGCACTCTCGGCATGTTCGGAAATGTCTAGTCCGGCGTACTCGTTTTCTGGTGAAGTCCTCAGCCCCACCGTCTTCTCCACGATGAACGCCAACACTGCCGTGACGACCAGTGCGTACGCCAGCGTGGCACCGGAAGCAATCAACTGTCGACCGAGTAACCCGGCACCGCCGCCGTAGAGCAGGCCATCAGCACCCGCCGAGTTCACTGAGACCGTCGCCAGCAGGCCAATGCTGATCATGCCGACGAGCCCGCCCACGCCGTGGACCCCGACAACGTCAAGGGAGTCGTCGTAGCCAAACTTGTACTTAAGCCCCACTGCTAACGAACAGATCGCGCCGCCGGCAGCGCCGACCAGAAGCGCACCCATTGGGGTGACAAACCCACACGCGGGCGTAATCGCAACTGCACCTGCGACGGCGCCTGACGCGACCCCTAGCGTGGTCGGCTTACCGTCGCGAATCTTCTCCACCAAGATCCAGGAGAGCGCAGCTGTCGCGGTCGCAACTTGCGTGTTCATGAAGACCGTCGCAGTGAGTTGGCCAGAGGCGAGAGCCGAACCGGCGTTAAATCCGAACCACCCGAACCACAGCAACCCTGCTCCGAGTAGGACCAGTGGCAATGAGTGGGGGCGCATGGGCTCGCGACGCCATCCCATTCTCCTGCCGACAACGAGAGCAAGTGCGAGCGCCGATGCGCCCGAGTTGATCTCAACCGCCGTGCCACCGGCAAAGTCCAGCGCGTGCAAGCGGTCGGCGATCCAGCCACCGTTGCCGCCGTCGAAGAAGAAGGCCCAGTGAGCCACTGGGAAGTAAACAAACGTGGCCCACAGCCCGATGAAGAACACCCAGCCACCGAACTTGACGCGGTCAGCGACAGCGCCCGACAGCAGCGCCGCAGTAATGATCGCGAAGGTGAGCTGGAAGACAGAGAAGGCGAGCATCGGGATGTGTGAGCCTTCGGGACCAACGACTGCATCGAGTGTCCCCTCCAATCCCAGGTAGTTCAATCCGCCGAGAATTCCCCCACCGACATCTGTGCCGAAGGTGAGCGAATATCCGTAGATCACCCAAATCACCGTGATAAGCCCCATACACAGGAAGCTCATCATGATCATGTTGAGCACGTTCTTTGCTCGAACCATGCCGCCGTAAAACAGTGCCAGCGCCGGCGTCATCAACAACACCAGCGCCGCGCTCATCAGGACCCAGGCGGTGTCCCCTGGACTGACTGTGGCGGCTCCAACCAACTGCAAACTCATGAGTTCTCCCGACTCGGTGGTGCGTAAACCTCGCCGGAGCCTGCACTGTCCTGAT
Organism: Candidatus Nanopelagicales bacterium; assembly: GCA_030157755.1. Classification (GTDB taxonomy): domain Bacteria; phylum Actinomycetota; class Actinomycetes; order S36-B12; family UBA10799; genus UBA10799. The sequence goes on along the minus strand of JAOAUD010000165.1, from coordinate 32,005 downwards.
TACACAAAGATGTCGTTTGTTACAGCCGTGTTAACGATTGTCTGAATTTGAACCACTTCCGCGAGCCGAAATGACTCGACTCAGGGCCCACCAGTCGGGAGAAGGTGGGCCCTGAGTCTTGTCACCCGGCGGGACCGCCTGCGCTCACACTGCAGGCGACCCCGCCCTGGTGGCAGATCCACCCCAGGAGGTGGGACCTGCGTTCCTTGCGGTGCGGTCTAGAGCGCGTCGTGACCGCGCTCCCCGGTCCGGACCCTCGCTACGGAATCGACTGGAATCATCCAGACCTTTCCGTCTCCGATCCGGCCGGTCTGCGCGCTCTTGATGATGACGTCAACAACACTTTCCGCGTCGTCATCATCGACGAGAACTTCGACCCGCACCTTGGGCACCAGATCAACGGTGTATTCAGCCCCCCGGTACACCTCTGTGTGCCCACGTTGGCGGCCGTAGCCACTGGCTTCTGAGACGGTCAGGCCGTTGATGCCGTATGCCTCAAGTGCGTTCTTCACGTCGTCCAGCTTGAATGGCTTGATCACTGCGGTTACGAGCTTCATGCTGGTGCACCTTCCTTCTCAGGAGCTGTGACGTTGACCGACGAGCCTGATCCCTTGGTGAACGATCCACCGTATGCGGCATCGTTGAACTCGTAAGCGGTTTCTGCGTGCGTCCGAACATCGACACCGGCTTGTTCGTCCTCAGACGAGATCCGGAAGCCCATGGTCTTCTCGATGCCAAATGCGATGATCGCCGTGACAACGAAGCTGAACGCCAGGACTGAGCCAGCTGCAATTGCTTGCTTGCCGAGCAGTTCTGCACCGCCGCCGTAGAACAGGCCGAGCTTTGAATCGGCGATGTAGGCGTCGGTGGCGAAGAAGCCGATCAGCAGGGTTCCGACGATGCCACCAACAAGGTGGACACCCACAACATCGAGTGAGTCGTCGTAGCCGAGCTTGTACTTCAGGCCTACTGCCATTGCGCAGAGGACACCTGCGGCGACACCGATTGCGATGGCACCAACGATGTTCACAGCCGCACACGCTGGGGTGATCGCAACCAGACCGGCAACAACACCGGAAGCTGCACCCAACGAAGTCGCGTGTCCGTCGCGGATCTTCTCAACGAGCAACCATGCAAGCATGGAAGCAGCGGTGGCAACCACCGTGTTGAGGAAGGCCACGGCAGCAGTGCCGTTAGCGGCAAGCGCGGATCCCGCGTTGAATCCGAACCAACCGAACCACAGCAGTCCAGCACCGAGCATCACGAACGGCAGGTTGTGCGGACGGAACGGCGTCTTGCCGAAGCCGATGCGCTTGCCGAGTACGAGTGCCAGTGCCAAGCCAGCTGCACCTGCGTTGATGTGAACCGCGGTTCCACCTGCAAAGTCGATAGCCCCCAAGTTGTTGGCGATCCAGCCACCGGTGACGCCGTCGCTATCGAACGCGAAGACCCAGTGAGCAACCGGGAAGTAGACGACTGTCGCCCAGATACCGGCGAAGACCATCCATGCCCCGAACTTGGTGCGGTCGGCGATGGCTCCAGAGATGAGCGCCACCGTGATGATGGCGAACATTGCCTGGAACATCACAAACACGAAGGTCGGAATCGCACCTGAAATGGAATCAGCGGTGATTCCAGCGAGTCCGAAGAACTCCGTCGGGCTACCAAGTAGGCCGTAACCGACGTCGTTCCCAAACGCCATCGAGTAGCCGTAGAGAACCCAGAGGATGGCAACGAGGCCCATCGCTCCGAAGCTCATCATCATCATGTTGAGAACGCTCTTCATGCGGACCATGCCGCCATAGAAGAACGCAAGTCCTGGGGTCATGAGCAGGACCAGTGCAGTTGCCACTAGTACCCACGCGGTATCCCCAGCGCTAATTTCCGGAATCTCCGGCATGTTGTGCTCCTTTCGTTCCCCCTCCGGGATGACAGGAGCAACATTGCGTTGCGGCTGTTACTTGCGATCGCTGTGAGCGTTTCGCGCAGGTGACGATGTGGGCGAGTTCGTTTCGTTTCAGTTGCCTAAACCCGATTTTTGTTACGAATGTGTTTCCGTGTCCGCCCGATTGGCAGTTTGCCAGCACCGCAAACTCTGCGGAATCGCAATGATTACGGGAGTTCGAAGGATTTTTCGACGCTCACGTTCGGGTATTCGACGCCGAGATAGACGACGATCAGCGCGAGCATCACCAATGCGAGAACCGTGTCACCTCGGCGACTACGGATGAAGAAGCCAGTTCCGGCCGCCACAATCAGGGCGATCTGGAACCACAGGTCCCCATCCAATTGGAGCTCACCGAGGAACATCTGACGCAAGATGCTCAAGATCGGCAATGCCACCAAGACCGTGAAGAACGGCACCCGCTGGCGGTTGAAATAGGACTGCGCATCGAGTTCTTCATCGCTGGTGTAGTCGACGAGTTCCTCAAGTACCAGAACTCCCACGGGCAGCACAAGGAACATCGCAAACTGCCCGATATTGGTCCGGTCCGAGCTCGCAACGTGTGCCGTCGCAACCCAGATCTCCAGAATCAGCACGAGCAGAAAGAAGCGCCACACGATCGCCGCTGGATACGGCTTGAGGTCGTAGCGATTCTTGAGCGCCTTGGTCAAGCTGGTCAAGGTGCTGACGAATGCCGCGCCCGACACCACCGCAAAGAAGAACCAGGCAAAGGTCACTGCGATCCTCCGATGAGGCAACCGACATGCTCGAGACTCATGTCTGGGACTCTATTGGCAGGTAGACGGCGCAGGCTTGCCGGAGAACCTGCCGTCGAGCCACTCAAGAGTGCTCGGCCATCCCGCTAGCAGGACCGATGAGTGAACATCGTTGGGATATTCCTCCAGCTTGACGGTTGATCCCTCGGCGCAGAAGGTCCGGTAGGCGGCGATATTGACTCCGGGCACCACAACCGTGTCCTTGAGACCCTGCTGCATCAGCACGGGGGCGGCAAACTTGTCGTACACCGGCATGTTCTTGGAAACGATCCCGGCGATGTTCGCAGTAATGTCCGGCTTCACGAAGTCCTGATACGGCCCGTCGAACGGCGCGCGTGTTTCCACGATGCAGTTGGTCTCAGCCGTCTTGAGCGCTTGCACACCCTTTTCGGTGAGCACATCGGAAGGCTTGATTTCGTTCGGGTAGTTCGCTGACCACGAGACCACGGCGTCGGCCAGGTGCGCCGCGAAGTCCGCCGTGCCGTCAGGACCTGCGCCTGGCCCCATCTGGAGGAACACCTTCATCAGCGGCGCAGGCGGGAACAAGCCCGGCGCCTGGGCCACGGTCCCCTTGATCGGCAGCTCCGGGGCGTAGCTCGGAGCCATCTGGGCGGCGGCCAGCGCGTTGTACCCGCCCTGACTGTGCCCAACGATCGCCACCTTGTTCGCGTCGATGTCCCGTACGTCCAGCTTCAGAGCCGCGCGAGCGGCATTCAAGACGTCGGCTCCCGCTCCGTTCTTCACGATGTAGTCGGACACACCGGGGGTACCGAGGTTTCCGTAGTCAGACATCACGACTGCGTATCCGGCTCGGACCAACGGTTCGGTGTAGAAGTACCACCAGAAGTAGCCGTTCGAGCCCAGCCGGAAGGGCTCCTTTGAGATGCCACAGCCGGGAGCAACTCCACTGGTGCCGTGCGCAACTGTGATGAGTGGACGACCGTTCGGTGGTGGCGGGGCGCCATCCTTGACCGCAAACAGCGCTGAGACTTCCTTAGCCTCACCTGCCGCGGTTTGAGACACGTAGACCATCCGCTGGACCTTGATACCCGGGGGCGCTCCGGCAACGTCCTCAACCCGACGCACAGTTCCGGGCAGCGTGTATTCGGCGACCGGCTTTGGGTTGTAGAACGGTGCGCTCTTGTCCGCTCCGACAGTGGCCAAGTCCGGCGAGTTCAGCAGGCTGACCGGCGCGCCACCAGTAGTCGCGATCGGGTCGAAACGCGTGACTGCCAACACCACTGCCAAGACAGCACCGATCGCGAGGATCAACACCAACAATCGCCGCTTGGCGACAAGTGACAGCCGCATGAAAATGCAACATGCCATAACGAGCCTGCCCACGCATCACGGCAGCACCTTCACTAGACCAGGCAGGCCAGACAACGGGCAAGCAGGCGCTTGCTTATGCCACCCTGCCAAGACAAACCCGTAGTCCATGGACTTCCCTCATGACACACGCCGGCCAGCAGGAGGGCTCGTGCAGATCGCGCTCGTACTTTCCGCCACGTTCATCGTGGTCGCGCTTTGGGGTGTCCTCGGCCAGGCCAGCACCCTTAACAAACCTGCGGGCCTCATCATCACGGCGCTGCCCATCCTCATCGTCAGCTACGGCTACGTGAGTGACTCGGCCATCAACTTCGGGTGGGCAATCGCGTGCACACTTGCTGCATATGTGGGGCTCGTGATCGCCGCTTTGCTCGGTTCACGTCCTACCAGGGAGTCCCGGGTTCCCTCCGATGCGGCGGCGACGATCAGTCGAATCTGCGGCATTGCCGTAACTTTGGGCATCGGTGCGATTGGCGTCATGTTCGCGGCCGTGATGATCGCCTACTTCTCAGAACTGAACACTCGCTGGGTCTGCGTCGGAATTGTTCTTACCGGACTGGCAGTTGCCGTTGGCGGTGCTGGCCGCGCAATCATGGCTCGAATTGCTCTTGGAACGGCGATCGCCGCCGCGGTCATGCTTGTCGTACTGGGCTTCATCGTGGGCGATCCCGGAGGCGTCACGAACCCAGACGTCGTCCTGCCCGGCCCGCAGACCTGGCCTGCGATCGGCTACCTCATCGCAATCATGCTGATCGCGATCGCCTACCCCGCGCTACGACGGACCGACGTTTCGCGCGCTCGGCTGATCACTGCAGCGTCAATTGCCGCCGCGATCAGCCTGGTGAGTGTGATCGGCATGCTGATGATCGGCGGGGGTTCGGTCGACATGCCCGCCCTGATCCTGATCATCTTCCCCGTGTACACCCCTGCTGCCGCTTCCGCAGTTATCTGCGTGTTCCTCGGAATCGGCGGCACAGTGTTGGTTGCATTGTCGCTTCGTTGGACATTCAACGAACTCTCCTGGCTGTTCCCGAGCAAAGTTGAAGAAGACCTCGCTCAAGACATTCACGAATTCAAGCCGTGGTGGGCCGTGCTCAGCGGGTCCGCACTGCTCGCACTTGCGATCCTGCAACCTTCCCCGGCGATCCTGTGCACCGTCACAGCTCTTCCGGCGGCAATCAGCCTGCTCGCCATGCTCACAGTCCGACGCACTGCCGATGAGGCGCCCGCGGCGCCGGCCGAAGAGATCTCCGCGGACTCCTCGACGTAGGCGAACTGCTCGACTCTTGCCCGTCAATCCACGAATTTTCTCCGCCGCGGACTACGTTCGACGCTGAAACCGATTTGTTGTCGGTTGCCGAACGTTGTGGTGTTCTTGGAGGCACAGGTGGCAGGACTCTCTCGGCGCGCATTTCTCGCCGCATCGACCGCGCTCGCGGCAACGTTTGCCGTACCGCGCGACGCCCTGGCAGCGGTCCTTGCGGCCCCACTAAAGCCGGCGAACGTTCCCACAACCCTGCAGCAGACGATCACCATCGGGGCGCCGACCTACCAGAAATACCGAACACTCGTCGCTGGTCCAGGTGAGGCCTACCTACCGCGGTACGACATCACTCAGAAGGTCGCCAACGCCGCTCGGACGCAAACCCGCCGATCATTGCTATACCTCGGCCACTACACAGACATCCACATGATCGATGCGCAATCACCCGCCCGGCTCGACGCCATGAATGGGCAGAGCATGTCGCTATGGGCCGGTGTGATCCGCCCGCAGGACACGCTCCAGATGAACATCTTGGCCGAAATGACACGCGCCATGAACGCCGCAACGCTGTCACCACTGACCGGAGCGCCGATGGCGGCCGCGGTCAACACCGGTGACAGCGCTGATCAGCACTCGACACTTGAACTCGACTGGTACCTCGGTGTTCTGGACGGCGGCTCATTCACTCCCAACTCCGGCAAGGCCGGTGAGTACGAAGGGGTACAGGTCTGGGAAAACACGTGGGCATGGCACCCCGAGGATCCGTCGAATGACGACTTCGGCGCGTATGGGTTCCCCGCAATCCCAGGGTTGCTTAACGCCGCTGTGAGCCAAACCGTGACGTCTCCTGGGCTGGCCGTCCCTTGGTACGCAGTCTTCGGAAACCACGACACCCTGTTGAACGGATTTGCGCCGATCGATTCCGGTTTGCGCGCGCTGGCAACCGGAGATCGCAAAGCCGATAACTGGCAAGCGCTCGGCGAGGTCTATCTGCGCGGCATGGGTCAGGATGGCAGCGTCTTCAACCGCCTCACGAATGACATCTGGACTCAGCAGGGCCTCGACGCGCGAATGCGCCACGTCACTGCCGACGGCGAACGCAAGTTGTTCGAGCAACTCGACTTCATCTCGGCGCACCTGAACTCCCCCGCGACACCGGGACCCGTCGGCCACGGATTCACTCAGGACAACCTGACGACCGGGCAGACGTACTGGGCCGCTGACCTCAACAGCCAATTCCGTGTGTTCGGCCTCGACACCTGCAACCAGACGGCAGGCGCCGATGGTGCAGTGCCCGAGGATCAATTCAATTGGCTCAAGGCGGGGCTCGCGCAGGCTCAGCAAGAGAAGAAGATGGCAATCGTCTTGAGCCACCACAACAGCGTGACGCTCGAGAATGCTGCAGAACCCGTGATCGGCGGGCAAACGCTGTACCACGCGGATGAATTCATCTCGATGCTCCGCGAGTTCCCCAACATGGTGGCCTGGGTCAACGGGCACACCCACATCAACACGATCAGGCCACATGGCGATGCGCAAGGCCGTGGCTTCTGGGAAATCACCTCAGCCTCCTGCGTTGACTACCCCCAACAGCAACAACTCCTTGAATTCGTCGATAACCGGGACGGCACCATGTCGATCTTCGTGACCGTCCTCGATCACGCTGCTCCGGCGAAGTGGTCCAAGAATGACTTCTCACAATCGGGCCTTGCTTCGCTGAGCCGCGAGCTATCTGCCAACGACTGGATTGAGAATCCGCCAATGAGAATCGGGTCTCCCCTCGACCGAAATACCGAACTGCTGCTCAATGCACCGTTCGACTTGTCAACGATCACAGATGCTCAGGTCGAAGCGGACCAAGCCAAGAGCCGAGCGCGGATTGCCAGCTTCGATCAAAGGCAACCAAAGTGAACGCCCGGCGAGTAATCGCGGCAGCAGCAGTCGTTGCTGGAGTGGCAGCCGTAACTGCTGGCTGCTCTCAGGTGGATTCACTCAAGCAGGTATCCGGTGTTCCCATCAATACGCTGCAGATTGCCGTAGGAACGGTGCTGGTCAACAACAAGGTGCCGATCCTCGTTGCGCCAAACTGCGTCGAGGTGAACAACGACAGTACGAAGTTCGAATGCAAGGGCAAGACAACCACTGGCCAGGAAATCCTCGCAACCGGTACCGCCGGGGCCTCGAACAACTTCACACTTTCACCGGGTGGGACCCCAACGCCGGTTCCGAACGGAACGTTGCAACTTCCGATGGTCGTCAAGGTTGGTGGCAAAGTGATCTACGAAGGTCAAGCCCAAGCAGTGATTGACAGCAGCCAGGGTGGTGCCAAGTGACAACAACCGAATCAACCCCCACCGAAGTTGCCTCAACTGCGAAGCCGCTGAACTACCGGATCTCCGTTCTGTTCACCGCGATCGCTCGTTTCTTCCGCGGCTTCTTGCTGTTCATGGTGATCATCTTGGTGAATGCCGCGATTCAGACTGCCCTCGTCGGGTTCTTTGATCCAACACCCGCGGTGAGCGCGGTATTCATCATCACGGCGCTCATCTCATTCGTCGTGTTGGTCGCCTCGTTCTACTTCCTGAACCTCACGGCGTTGACCGTCGCGACGCAGAAGCCGAAGTTCTCGACGGTATTCAAACGATCGGCCGGACAATGGGGACGGTTCGTTCTCTGGTCGGTCGTCATGTATCTGTTGACCCTGCTAGGCCTGATCGTGAACACCTATGTTGGCCTCGCCGTACTGCTGGTCCTGCCATTCGTGACGCTGGCTGCAGCCGACGACCAGCGCAATCCGCTAGCCATCAACTTCCGCGTGATCGGTGGGCGCGCCGTCAGATACATCGTCACGGCCATCATTCTTGGGATCATCTTGGTGATCAGCAACCTGCTGACATCGGTGAACGGTTTCTTCATCGGCGGGTGGCTCGGCGCACTCATCACCTGGTTGTACTGGGGACTGCTCGCATCGTGGTACCTGACTGCACTCGCGCTGATCTACCGCAGCACGCGAGCAGGTGCGGTCAAGTCTGACTAGTCGGAGATGTCGTCGGACATCGCCTGCTGATCGGTGAGGTCAACTTCGACCGGCGTTGCGAATCCGTGGATCAACATGGCGTGCATGGCCTCAGCCGGAACTGGGCGCCCAAATCGGTAGCCCTGCATCTGGTCGCATCCCATGTCACGCAGCTCGCGGGCCTGCAGTTCTGACTCAACACCTTCGGCAACCACAACACAGCCCAGGTCATGGGCCACCTGAATGACGGCACTGACGATCGCTGAGTCGTTTGCGTCTTCGCCGAGACCTTCAACAAATGACCGGTCGACCTTAAGAACATCTGCAGGCAGGTACTTCAAGGTTGTGAGGCTTGAGAATCCAGTGCCGAAGTCGTCAATTCCCACGTGGACGCCGTAGGTGCGCAAGCGGCGCAGCGTGATCAATGTGGGACCAGTGGCATCAACGACGGCACCTTCGGTGATCTCCAGGCATAAAGATCTCGGCGCGATTCCGCGGGCCATGAGGCGTTCAAACACCATCGGAGCGAACGAGGCTCGTGCCAGTTGCCGTGGAGACACATTTACGTTGAGCTGGACGTCAATGCCAAGGTCCGACCAGGCCTGGAGCTGATCCAGCGCGATTTCCAGGACCCGTTCCCCCATCGGGGTCACCAATCCTGACGTCTCAGCGACACCGATGAAGGTTGCCGGATGAACCAACGAACCATCGTCGGCCTGAATTCGCGCGAGGGCTTCCACCCCCACGATTCGACCTTCGGCCATATCAACAATGGGTTGGTAGTGGACAAGAATCTGGTTCTCGGCGATTGCCCGACGCAAGGTTTCGGTTGCCTCCACGTGGGCGACCGCCTTGGCTTCAAGTTCTTCGGCGTAGTACTCGACCCGATTGCGCCCGTTGTCCTTCGCCCGGTACATCGCCAAATCGGCCCGGCGCAGTAGATCCTCTGCCCTGGTCTCTGGCTCGGTGGTTGTCGCGATACCGACGCTGACGGTGACGCCGTAGTCGCGATCGTCAATCCGGAAGGGTTGGCGCATGGCTTCCCGAATGCGTTCGCCAATGATTCGGGCTTGCCCCGGGGATGGCAGGTCAGTGCAGATGAGGACGAACTCGTCCCCGCCCAACCGAGCAACTGTGTCCTGGGGGCGCATCACGGCGCGCAGGCGCTCTGACACAGAGATCAACATCTGATCACCCGCACGGTGACCCAAGGTGTCATTCAGATTCTTGAAGCCGTCGAGGTCACAGAACAGCACGGCCAAGTGATTGCTATCGCGCCATAACCGGTTGATCGCGGCATCCAGGCGATCAATGAAGGCATAACGATTGAGCACGCCGGTCAAAGCATCATGCAATGCCTGATGCGTCAGCGTTTGTTCGGCGACTCGACGTGCAGAGATGTCCTCAAGGACGACCAAAGCGAATGCTTCGTCGACTTGTTCGTTGTCGGTGTGATGTGACTTGTTGTTGGTGTCGACAACAGTCGCGGTCACAGCGACCCACACATCTTGACCGTCGCCGCAAACCAACCGCGCCTCTCGATTTCGTGGCCTGCCGCGTTCACCGTCGACGGGGACAAGCGAGATACCGCGTTCGTGGGGATGAATAAAGCGGTCCAGTCCGTGGCCAACCAGGTCACCGGCCGACACCTTGAGCAGGTCCGCTGCGGACCGATTCGCATCGAGGACCTCCGCGGCCCGACCATCGCGCCACGCCAAGCGAACCATCGGCACCGGCGACTCATCGAACGTCAACCGCATCAACCGTTCACGACGACGGTGATCGGTGATGTCGAGTGCGATAGAACCCACCGCAGTCGACTCCCCATCTGCGGTCGCCACTGGGAACTTTGTCACGAGGTAGACCCGGGAGCCTCCCGATCCAGCGGCCGAATCGTCGGTCGCCCCCGAGACCGATCGGGTAACAAAGACCTGCGATCGATTCGACTCCAAGACCGCTAGGTCTTCTTCACGTACGTCTTGAGCAGACCGCGGATCGGGGTCAATTGCGGCCTGAGTCTGGCCAACGATCTGGTCCACAGACAAGCCAAGTGCTCGAGCGAACTTGGGGTTCGCCAGCGTGTATCTGGCTGAACCGCGTGAGTCGTACTGTCGGATGCTGATCATCGCGTCGCTATTGGCGAGCAAAGAATCGACCAACCCGTTGGCAGCAACCAGTTCGAGGTCGCGGGCGCGGCGCTGCTCCTCGTTGAGGGCTACCGCGTACATCGCGAGCCCAACGAGTGCGAGCGCCAACTGCATTGACAGCAATGCGCCGACGTCCATGCCGTAGTTTGACAGCGACCCAAAGCCATTGTGTGCCGCAACCACCGCCACCACGTCGACCAACGACGTCACGGCGGCCGTGATGGCCATGCCGAATCGAACCGCGAACCAGAGGATCAGCGGAATCAGGAGGTACTGAGTCCCCCACTGTTGAGCTGAGCCATCGCCAGCCGCACCCAACACAGACATCAAGACAGCGATGGTTGCAGCGCTGACCGCCGCGAGCTCCAGGAATCGCCGCCCCGTCATGGCAACTCGCGATCGCCGGAACATCAGCGCCGCCGGAGCAGCAAAGACCACGCCGGTACTGAACGCGACCCACCACGTCTGCCACACATCGGCGGAAGTACCCGGCATCGCGAACGCCGCGAGAACCACCACGAAGGTGGCACCAATCGCGCCGACTGCAGCGGCCGAGACCACCAGAACAGCGAAGCCACTCCACCGCGGCAGGCGCCGTCCCACACCCGTGAACGTCAAGGCAACCACGATGCAGCAGCCAGTCGCGATCGCGGAAGCGCCCGTGGAAGCAACCATCGAGCCCCCGGCAATCACACCAACCGCAGCGCCGACCACAAACTGGGTTGCGGCAAAAACGGCCTGAGTTGCTCCTCGCAGTCGAACAAGGACGCCGACTGCCAGCCCTGCCGAGACAGCAATCGGGCTCAGCCCATTCTGCATTCGGAGGGATTCTTCAAGGACGAGAAGCACTGCGTAGCCGCCAAGGAACGCAGCGAACCCCCAAAAGACGCGGGGAATATCGGACAACACCAGCGCGCGCTCTTCGCCGTGCAGCGAACTCTGCAGCCGCATGTGTCACCTTGTCCGTTGGATGATTCCGCGCCGGTCTTGCGTGCGTCTCAACGCAGAGTAACGACGTGATCACCACTCTGTGAGCGATTCACGGAAATCAGAGGTCATCCGAACGGGTCATTCTTCACCGGTCTACTGATCCGAAGTGACTACATCCCAAAGTTCGCCGAGGTGGTGGCTGACAGCGGCAACGCTCAGGCCCGCCGCCTGCTGCACGTCGGAACGTTTGCCGTGCTCCAAGAAGCCATGTGGCAGCCCGCAATCACGAACCGGCACATCCACATTGGAGTCCCTCAACAACTGCGATAGCCGCGACCCGACGCCACCGGTGCGCGTGTTGTCCTCCACCGTCAAGACTGCTGCACTATTGCGAGCGAGGTCGATGAGTTCCGGCGGCAGTGGCGCAATCCAGCGCGGATCAACAACCATGATCGAGGCACCCGATTGCGCCGCACGCTCAGCGGCGGACATACACAGCTGGGCTGTCGCGCCCACGGCAACGACCAGGATCCGAGATGAATCGTCGCTGGCGCGAAGCACGTCGACAGTGCCAACCGTGCCAGTTGCCGCAAGATCCTCCGGGATCGCACCACTCGGAAACCGGACGACCGAAGGGCCATCGCTGATCGCGAGGGACTCCGACAACAGGTCCCGGAGCCGTTGCCCGTCGCGCGGGGCCGCGATCTGCAGGTTGGGCACGATGCCGAGCAAGGACATATCCCACATGCCGTGGTGACTTGCCCCATCTGGGCCGGTCACTCCGGCTCGATCCAGGACAAAGGTCACTGGGGCACGATGCAGGCCGGCGTCGAACAACACCTGATCGAAGGCCCGGTTGATGAACGTCGCATAAACCGCCACCACCGGATGTAGCCCGGCGAACGCCATTCCCACGGCGCTGGCTACCGCATGCTGCTCGGCAATCCCAACATCAAACGTGCGCTGCGGATACTCACGACAGAAGGCATCGAGGCCTGTCGGAGCCAGCATCGCTGCAGTGATCGCCACGATGCTTTCGTCAACAGCTCCCGCTTTCACAAGTTCGTCGCTGAACACCGAAGTCCACGATGGGCTTGAGGTGCCGACCGATTTACCCGTGTCCGGGTCAATGATGCCCACACCATGAAAACGGTCCGCATCGTCGAGTTCGGCGGGGCGATAGCCGTGACCCTTTTCGGTGATCGCGTGCACGATGACCGGCCCGCTGAATGCCTTCGCCCGGGCGAATGCGAACTCGAGAGCCTCAAGATCATGCCCAGGGATCGGGCCGATGTACTTCAAGCCAAGGTCCTCGAACATGCCTTGCGGCGACACCATGTCTTTGACGCCCTTTTTGAAGCCGTGCAATGCGTCGTAGGCAGCAGGGCCGACCATCGGTGTCCGACTGACCACGCGTTTGACGCCCTGCAGGAAGCGCTCGTAACCATTCGTCGTTCGCAATGTCGCGAGGTGCTGCGCCACGCCGCCAATTGTTGGTGCGTATGAGCGAGCGTTGTCATTGACCACAATGATCACTTGGCGACCACTGCCAGCGATGTTGTTGAGCGCTTCCCAGGACATCCCGCCGGTCAGTGCACCGTCGCCGACAACAGCAATCACGTGCCGACCCGATGACTCACCAGCGGCAAGCTCGCCCTGCAAATCCCACGCCTTTGCAATGCCGTCGGCATATGAAAGAGCAGTGGAGGCGTGGGAGTTCTCGATGACGTCGTGGGGGCTTTCTGCGCGGCTTGGGTAGCCAGAAAGACCAGCCGTCTGGCGAAGCGAGTCAAATTGTCCGGCCCGCCCGGTGACAATCTTGTGAACGTACGACTGGTGCCCGGTGTCCCACAGGATGAGGTCGCGGGGGCTGTCGAATGTTCGGTGTAGGGCCAGCGTCAGTTCAACAACACCAAGATTTGGCCCGAGGTGCCCACCGGTCGCCGACACCTTCTGCACCAAGAAGTCGCGAATCTCCGCTGACAGCTGCACCATCTGTCCCGGTGTCAGCGCGTCAAGATCACGGGGTTGGCGAACTTTCTCCAGCAGAGCCATGCCGGTTCCCTTCGCCTATTGGTGTGTGTCTGGCAAGTGTAGGCCCACAAACGAGCCGTTCGGCTAGGCGAGTAGTGAGCGCAAAACGAACTGGAGGATGCCGCCGTTGCGGTAGTAGTCGGCTTCACCCGGGGTGTCGATTCGCACCACCGCATCGAACGAGGTCACGGTTCCGTCTGGCTTGGTCGCGCTGACTGACACCGTCGCGGGAGTTGAACCCTCGTTGAGTTCGGTGATCCCGGTGACACTGATCGTCTCCTCACCAGTGAGCCCCAGTGAGTCCGCAGTCTCACCTTCGGGGAACTGCAGGGGCAACACACCCATCCCGATCAGGTTGGAACGGTGGATCCGCTCGTACGACTGTGCGATCACAACCCGTACACCGAGAAGTGATGTGCCCTTTGCGGCCCAGTCGCGCGATGACCCAGACCCGTACTCCTTGCCCGCCAAAATGACCAGCGGGATGCCGTCGCGTGCGTACGACTGTGCTGCGTCGTAGATGAAGGTCTGAGGTGCATCCGGCAAGGTGAAGTCGCGGGTGTAGCCACCCTCCACGCCTGGCACGAGTTGGTTGCGAAGGCGAATGTTCGCGAACGTGCCACGGATCATGACTTCGTGGTTGCCGCGACGTGACCCATACGAGTTGAAGTCCTTGCGTTCCACGCCGTGTTCCGCCAGGTACCTCCCGGCCGGAGTATCCGCCTTGATCGAACCCGCTGGCGAAATGTGGTCAGTGGTGACCGAGTCCCCGAGTTTTGCCAGCACGCGGGCACCGGCGACATCCGTAACGGGCGATGGTTGCGCCGACATTCCGTCGAAGTAAGGAGGCTTGCGCACGTAGGTGGATTGCGGATCCCAATCGAACGTCTGACCATCAGGAGTGGCTAGCGACTGCCAGTGCTGGTCCCCCGCGAAGACATCTGCGTACCGCCGCGTGAACATGTCGGCATCGATCGCCTGCTCGACGACTGCCTGAATGTCCTGTGCGCTCGGCCAGATGTCCTTGAGGAATACCGGCTGGCCTGTTGGGTCAGTTCCGAGAGGTTCGGTGGCGAGGTCGATGTCCATCGTTCCGGCCAGGGCATACGCAACAACAAGCGGTGGCGAGGCCAGGTAGTTCATCTTGACGTCGGGATTGATTCGTCCCTCAAAGTTCCGGTTACCACTGAGCACCGACACCGCCGCGAGGTCAGAATCATTGACGGCGGCTGAGATCTCCGGTTGCAGTGGCCCCGAGTTTCCGATGCACGTGGTGCAGCCGTAGCCCACAAGATCGAACCCGAGCTTGTCCAAGTAGGGCGTGAGTCCTGACTTCTCGTAGTAGTCGGTCACGACCTTTGAACCGGGGGCCAACGTTGTCTTCACCCACGGCTTGCGGGTCAATCCGCGCTCGACCGCATTCTTGGCCAAGAGCCCGGCACCGAGCATCACCGATGGGTTCGACGTGTTGGTACACGAAGTGATGGCGGCGATGACCACAGCGCCATGATCGATCGTCATGGAGGTTCCGTCAGCAAGCGTCAGCTCAGTTGGCTTCGTGGGACGCCCAGTCGCAGTAGCCACTGCCACATGTGCGTGGCCATTGGCTGCGGTTGCATCAATCGCGGGCGGATCCGATGCCGGGAACGACTCCCGATCAGCCTCATCGACGGCCGTCAGCGCGGTCGGCTCGGCGTAGTCTGCGAGGGCGGCGCGGAATGCCTCCTTCGACTCGCTCAACGGGATTCGATCCTGGGGTCGCTTTGGACCCGCGAGCGACGGCACCACGGTGCTGAGGTCAAGTTCCAGGCTTTCGGAGTACGTCGAGTTCGCCGCCGGATCGTGCCAGAGGCCTTGCTCCTTGGCGTAGGCCTCAACCAGCGCCAACTGATCATCAGTGCGTCCGGTCATCCGCAGGTACCGCACTGTCTCAGCATCAATCGGGAAGATGGCTGCGGTTGAGCCGTACTCCGGGCTCATGTTGCCGATCGTCGCGCGATTTGCCAACGGGACGCTCGAAACGCCTTCGCCATAGAACTCGACGAACTTGCCAACAACGCCATGCTCACGCAGGAGTTCAGTGATCGTGAGGACGAGGTCAGTCGCGGTCGCACCCGACGGCAACTCGCCAGAGAGCTTGAAGCCAACGACCCGAGGGATCAGCATCGACACTGGCTGACCCAGCATCGCTGCTTCAGCCTCGATGCCACCGACACCCCAGCCCAAGACGCCGAGTCCATTCACCATCGTCGTGTGAGAGTCAGTACCAACGCAGGTGTCCGGGTACGCCTGACCATTGCGAGTCATGACCACACGGGCGAGCGATTCGATATTGACCTGGTGGACGATCCCGGTTCCGGGCGGGACGACCTTAAATTCGTCGAAGGCACTCTGGCCCCAACGCAGGAACTTGTAGCGCTCCTCATTGCGTTCGTATTCCAGCGCGACATTGAGATCCAGCGCCGCGTGGGTCCCGAAGAAGTCCGCAATGACGGAGTGGTCGATGACGAGTTCAGCGGGAGCAAGCGGGTTGATCTGAGCTGCGTCGCCGCCGAGTTCTGCGACCGCCTCGCGCATGGTCGCCAGGTCCACAACACACGGCACTCCGGTGAAGTCCTGCATGATCACGCGTGCTGGCGTGAACTGGATCTCCTCGGTGGGTTGTGCACTCGCGTCCCAATTGCCGAGGGCACGAATCTGATCGGCGGTGACGTTCGCGCCATCCTCAGTCCGCAGGAGGTTCTCAAGCAACACTTTGTGCGAGTAGGGCAGCCGCTGCGATCCCTCAACGGCGCTGATCCGGAAGATCTCATGACTCGTCCCATTGACTGTCAATTCAGAACGGGCCCCGAAACTGTCCTTACTCGCCATCTGCGGTTCCTCACCTCGACGTCTTGGCAGCTGGTGTCACTGCGCTCGGGGCAAATCTAGTCGAAGGTCGTTTGCGCCGTGTTAGCGACCGGAAGGCAAGTCCGCTGGATCGGGCGGGTCAACCGGCGGAGTTCCGTACTGCTCAGCCACGTAGGCCTCGGCGACGACCGCTTGTGGTTCACCTCGTCGCACGGCACCGGGCGCATTCGGCACCGGCTCATCAGCAATGCGTTCGCTGGAAATCAACTGCCACGGAACGCTCACAACCATGACGCCGGGAGTGAACCGAAGTCTGGTCTTGAGACGAAGCGCGGATTGGTTATGCAGCAGGTTCTCCCACCAGTGCCCGACCACGTATTCGGGGATGTAGACGGTCACCAGATCGCGCGGACTTGCCCTGCGCAGACCACGGACGTACTCAACGATCGGCCGAGTGATCTCCCGGTAGGGAGAATCGAGGATCTTCAATGGCACGGAAATGCCGCGACGTTCCCAGTCCGCCGCCATCTCCTTTGTGTCCCCCGGATCGACGGAAACTGTGACGCCTTCCAGCGTCGACGGCCGACTTGCCCGCGCATATGCAAGCGCACGCAGCGTCGGCTTGTGAATCTTCGAGACCAGGACGATCGCGTGGACCCGGCTGGGCAACGTGACCTTTTCGTCTGCAGGGGTCTCGAGTTCCGCGGCGACTCGGTCGTAGTGCTTGCGAACCGAACGCATGATCAAGTAGAGGATCGGCATTGCGATGACCACGAGGTAAGCGCCATGGGTGAACTTCGTCGCTAGGACGATGATCAGCACCGAGCCGGTCATGAGGAACCCGACTGTGTTGATCACCCGCGAGCGCTTCATCCGACGGCGCTCTTTCGGATTTGTCTCCTCACGCAGGTGTCGATTCCAATGCTTGACCATGCCGATCTGGCTCAAAGTAAATGACACAAACACACCGAGGACATAGAGCTGGATCAAGCTCGACACGCTTGCGTCGTACACGACAACAAGGACCGTCGCCGCACCCGCCAAGAAGATGATGCCGTTGCTGAAAGCAAGGCGATCTCCGCGAGTGTGCAGCTGACGCGGGAGGTAGCCGTCACGCGCCAACACCGATCCCAAGACAGGGAAACCGTTGAAGGCAGTGTTGGCGGCAAGCACCAGGATCAGCGCAGTCATGATCGAGATGTACAAATACCCTGGCTGGAAGTCCGAGAAGACCGCCTGCGAGACCTGGGCGATCACCGTCTTCTGTTCCTGGCCGGGTGGCAGGCCGATCAGGTTCTCGTTGTGTTCGGTGACCCGCACATTGGTGACCATCGCCAACCAGGTAATCGCCGCGAACATCGACATCGAAATCACGCCGAGCAGGAGCAGAGTGGTCGCGGCGTTCTTGGACTTCGGCTTCTTGAAGGCCGGAACTCCGTTCGCGATGGCCTCGATACCTGTCAGCGCGGTAGTACCGGACGAGAAGGCGCGCGCCAGCAGGAAGATCAGCAGTGCACCACTTGCCGTGGTCTCAGGCTCAATTTCCCAGGTCGCACTTTCCGCTTGCGGAATCGTGCCGTCGGAGATCTGCCAAATTCCCCAGGCGACCATTGCGAAGATCCCCACGATGAACCCGTAGGTTGGGATCGCAAAAGCCGTCCCGGATTCGCGAACCCCGCGCAGGTTCATCAGCGTCATGATCACGATGAGACCCACAGCGACGATGACTGCCTGCTTGCCGACTGGCGGAAAAGCCGACGCGATGTTCGCCACTGCCGACGAGATCGACACAGCCACCGTCATCACGTAATCAACCATTAGGGCGCTTGCAACGAATACCCCAGCGCGTTCACCAAGGTTTGTGGAGACCACCTCGTAGTCCCCACCACCACTTGGGTACGCACGAACGTTCTGGCGATACGACGCCACCACAACGAAGAACACCAAGATCACGCCGAGGGCGACCCACGGTGTGAAGCTGTAGAGCGCCACACCACCCACTGACAGCATGAGCAGGATCTCTTGGGTGGCATAAGCGTTGGAGGACAGCGCATCGGATGCGAACACCGGCAACGCGATGCGCTTTGGGAGCAGCGTCGAGTGAATATTCTCGCTGCGCAGGGCCCGGCCGAAGAAAAATCGCTTCGCTGGGCCTGTTACTGATGCCACGTCGGATGATGTTATGCCTCAGGTGAGGGCGCGCGCGCTACGGGCAGGCGTGTAGCGTCATTACTTGTGCACATCGTCATCATGGGTTGTGGTCGCGTTGGATCCCGACTAGCCAACAAACTCGATCAAATGGGTCGCTCAGTCACTGTCATTGACCAAGACCCTGAAGCATTTCGACGGCTCGGATCGAACTTCCGTGGCAAGACAATCGCAGCAATCGGTTTCGACCGTGATGCACTCATGCAAGCCGGCATTGAAGAGGCAAGCGCATTCGCAGCAGTCAGCAGCGGCGACAACTCAAACATCATTGCCGCGCGCGTCGCACGCGAGACGTTCGGAGTTGAGACCGTCGTCGCTCGAATCTACGATCCCCGCCGCGCTGAGATCTATGAACGCCTAGGTATCCCTACTGTCGCAACCGTGGCCTGGACCGCCGGGCAGATCCTGCGCCGGATTGACCCAAGCGGTGCCATTGAAGAGTGGCGGGATTCCACAGGAACACTCGTGCTCGCCGAAGTCGCCTTCAACCCGAACTGGATCGGTTCGCCAGCGGTCAGCGTGATCCGCGGCACGGGAGCCCGGGTCGCCTTCATCACTCGCTACGGCCAAGCGATGTTGACCGACGAAATGACCGTTCTGCAAGAGGGCGATCTCCTGCACGTGCTGTGCCACCCGGATGACAAAGCCGCGCTCGTCGAAACCGCCAATGCCGGTGCAGAGAGGCAGTCATGAAGGTTGCAATCGCAGGTGCAGGCAAGGTGGGACGTTCAATCGCCCGCGAACTCATCGCCAACAATCACGAAGTGCTACTTCTCGATAAAAACGCGGCGAAGGCGAAGCAGGGTGCAGTCAGCGGTGCCGCTGTCCTCGTCGCCGATGCTTGTGAAATCTCGGCCCTCGACGAGGCCGGACTGCCTAGCTGCCAGGTTGTTGTGGCCGCGACAGGCGACGACAAGGTGAACTTGGTGGTATCGCTGCTCGCTAAGACCGAGTACGGGGTGCCACGTGTGGTCGCCCGTGTTAACCACCCAAAGAACGAATGGCTGTTCGACGACTCATGGGGCGTCGACGTTGCTGTCTCGACTCCGCGGATGCTGTCGGCTCTAGTCGAGGAAGCGGTCACGGTCGGAGATTTGGTTCGGTTGATGACATTCCGTCAGGGAGACGCGAACCTCGTCGAATTGACGTTGTCACCGGAGTCGCGGGTGGTCGGCAATCGTGTCGACACAGTTGTCTGGCCAATGGACACCGCGTTGGTCGCGATCGTTCGTGGCGGTCGAGTTATCACCCCGACGCCTGACGACACCCTAGAAGCCGGCGACGAGCTGCTGTTCGTTAGCGCCGAGGATCAAGAGGAAGCGTTGGAGAATCTGCTCGCTGACTGATGGCCGAGTAGCGAGGGCGGCGACCTAGCGAGGTTCTTCAGACTCCACGGCCGTGAAGGTGTCCGACTGCGAGTCTTCCTCGCGCTGCCGACGGTGGTAGGCGGCGAGAGCTGGTTTCACGAGTCGGTAGGTGATGAGACCGACGATGAGCATCAGCGGCCAGCCCATGACGATCTTGGCAATTCCAAGCGCGCCAACAAGTTCAGCGAAGTACAGCGGCAACTGAACCGCGAGCTTGAGGCCGAACATTCCTGCCCAGAGCCAAGTCGCGATGTAGTACGCGCGCCTCAGCTGCGGGTCCTTGCGCCAGCCGGTCAGGTCGCCAGTCGCCGCACCAACTCCCAGGCCAACCAACGGCCAACGCACGAGGGCTGAAATCGCGAAGGCCAGGCCGTACGCGAGGTTGATCAACAATCCGGGCAGGAAGAAGTCCGCGGCGTTGCCCGTGCGACCCGCGATGAACGCTGACAGTGCAACTCCGCCGAACCCACCCAAAACCTGCTGCAAACTCTGCCGCCGAAGCAATCGCCACAGTGCGATAACAGCGCCCGCTCCGAGCGCGCACCAAATTGAGATCGTCAGGTTCTGCGACGTCGTGAGGTAGGCGATGACAAAGACCAGCGATGGCAGGCTTGAGTCAATGATTCCGCGCCAACCACCGATCGCGTCGGCAAGCATGCTGTTTTGGATCGGGATGTCACTGCGAAGCTCTTCGCCCAACGAACCAATCGGTCCAGGCAGCGGCATTGCACTCTTCGTCAACGAATCTTGGGTCGACGAATCATCGTCCGACGCGATCTCGGGGCGCGAAGGGTCAGCCCCCTCCATGGGTGCTGTCACGGACTACTACTCGCCCGCCGCGATCGCGCGGAGGCTGTATCGCGGGTTGTACATGACGCGCTGACCGTCGATGAGATTCATTCGACCCGTCGCGACCAAAACCCGGCCGGGATCAATTCCGGCAATGTGGCGGCGTCCCATCCACACGAGTACCACGCGACCGGAGCCATCGTAGATTTCCGCCTCAACCGAAGGAAGGCTTTCTGCCGGCTTTAATGTGACGGACCTCAGTGGTCCAGCCACGGTCACGACATCACCACAGTTGCAGTTGTCGATAGCCGTCGCACCTGCGGTGCGCGACGACTCCTGAAGTTCCGCCGCCTCGATCTGCTCATCGCTTGAACCAAGCCGACGCCAGAGCCGACGCAGCGTTCCATCTTCCGTGGTGCTAGACACGCAACAAGGCTAACCCCAACTGTCGGCCATTCATAGATCGCCCGGGGATGACAACGGTGTGTGATCGCCCATAGTGGCTACCGCGCAACGAACCTGGTGTGATGGTGACGTGCGCGCACTGGTTCCCGAGGTTCTCGACGAGGTCACCGACCGTCAACTTGCCAACCTCTACGCCTGGGGTCAACACGAAGAACCGCGACCCTGGCTGCGCGCGAACTTCGCGACATCGATCGATGGAGCTGTCGCGGACTCAAGCGGAGTCTCGGCCGGTGTTTCCAGCCCTGACGACAAGCGGGTCTTTGCACTGCTGCGGGCCCTGTGCGACGCCGTTTTAGTTGGTGCCGGAACAGCAAGAACCGAGGGCTACGGGCCAGTGAAGGTCCGCGAATCGATGACTGATCTGCGCCAGGAAGCTGGCCTGACCCTGCCACCACGGCTCGTCGTTGTGACCGCCTCGGGACGGCTCGATCCGAGGTCACCAATGTTCACCGAGGCACCCGCTGACGCGCGCACAATCGTCGTCACCAGTTCGCAGGCGCCGGAAGACAACGTGACCGCTTTGGAGACTGTCGCGGACATCCTCATCGCTGGAGAGGACGGCGTTGATCTCCACGATGCGCTCAACCAGCTTGCTGGTCTGGGACTTCACAGACTGCTGTGCGAGGGCGGCCCCACTCTGTTCGGCGATCTCCTGCACGAAGGTCTTGTCGATGACCTGTGCCTGACGACCAGCCCCTTGGTGGTCGGTCGGGGCAGCCCGCCCAACCCGGGACTCACTGGGCACGCAGACCCGCATGCCACTGCCAGGCTCGCATCTTTGATCGAAGCGGGTGACTCGCTACTTGCTCGGTGGCTCTTCACCAAAGACGTCTGACAACGAGAACTTCACCGGGATCTCGAGTTGCTCGTACGTACAGGACGCTGGATCGCGATCGGGACGCCAGTTGCGGAAACCAGCCGTATGCCGGAATCGGTTGCCTTGCATGTGGTCGTAGGAAACCTCCACGACGAGTTCGGGACGCAGTGGCTGCCAGGACAGATCCTTGCCCGCATTCCAGCGCGACAGCCCGCCAGGAACCCGGGTGCCGTCCTGTTCAGCCACGTCAGCGAGCCACGGATGTCCCTCGTGCTCACCCTCCCCGATGAGATAGGGCGCAAGAAAGTCAACTAGCTCCTGACGCTTGGCCATCGTGAAGGACGCACTCACGCCGACCTGTTGCAGTTGGCCGTGGTCGTCGTACAACCCGAGGAGCAGCGACCCGACAACGCCGCCTGACTTGTGCCATCGGAATCCAGCGACGACGCAGTCCGCGGTACGCGCGTGCTTGATCTTGATCATGGCGCGTTTGTTCGGTTCATAAGCGCCCGACAGGGACTTGGCGATGATGCCGTCGAGCCCGGCCCCCTCGAATTGCTCAAACCACAGTGCGGCGGTGTCCGCATCACGCGTCGCGGGAGTCACATGGATCCCGGGGCTGCGACCACTCACTCGTTGCACAAGGAGATCCCGGCGAAGTCCGAATTCCTCAGACATCAGATTCCGGTCGTCAATTGCGAGCAAATCGAAGGAAACAAACTGCGCAGGCGTCTGTTCAGCAAGCAGCCGCACGCGCGAGTCTGCTGGATGAATGCGGTTCAGCAGGGCATCAAAATCGAGACGTCCATCGCGCGCAATGACAATTTCACCGTCGACCACACATTTGTCGGGCAGTCCTGCTCGGGCAAGTGCCACAACTTCAGGGAAGTAGCGGGTTAGGGGCTTCTCATTTCGAGAGCCGATCACGACCTCATCGCCGTCGCGGAAGATGATCGCGCGAAAGCCGTCCCATTTCCCCTCATAGTGCATACCGAGCGGAATCGCTTTCGCAGGCTTGGCCAGCATCGGCGAAACCGGCGGCATCACGGGGAGATCCAGGTGACCTTGGTCAGGCACATTCGCCGACGTCATTGCGAAGCCTTCCTACTGGGCTGAACACGCAGTGGTTCCCCCGCCATCTTTGGGTAGTCAGGCGGGTAAGGCATCTCGCCTAACCCACGATCGCGTTCATCCCGTTCGTACATCTCAAGAAGCGGCGCCAAGTCGTACGCAACATCATCAATCTCGTGATGCAGATCCCCAAGCCGTGCGAAGCGCTCCGGCATCGTCTTGACCGTGAAGTCGAGTGGGGCGATGTCTGGCAGTTCCGACCATTCGATCGGCGCTGACACCGGGGCACCCGGGCGAGGTCGGACCGAATACGCCGAGGCGATAGTCCGGTCGCGCGCGTTCTGGTTGTAGTCGACGAAGATCTTTTCGCCCCGCTCTTCCTTCCACCAGTTTGTCGTCACCATGTCCGGCGCTCGACGCTCGAGTTCGCGCCCGAACGCAATGGCCGCATGTCGCATATCGATGAAGTCCCATCGCGGTTCAACTCGCAGGTAGATATGAAGCCCGCGGCCACCTGACGTTTTGGGGAACCCACGGAAGCCGAGCTCGTCGAGCAGTTCGTGAGCCAGGCCAGCTATGCGAACCGCATCCTTGAAACTCGTTCCCGGCTGCGGGTCGAGGTCAATCCGCAACTCGTCGGGATGGTCTACGTCATCCTGGCGAACTGGCCATGGGTGAAACGTGATCGTTGCCAGGTTCGCGGCCCAAGCGATGACCGCCACCTTGTCGGGGCACACCTCATCGGCAAACCGGCCTGAGGGAAAGGTGATCCGAGCCGTGGGTACCCAATCGGGAGCACCCTTCGGAATTCGCTTTTGAAAGAACGCTTCTTTGGCGGGACCAGTTCGCTGGGTGAGTTCAACTCCAGGATGAACACCGTCCGGCCAACGCTCCAACGTGGTGGGACGGTTCCGCAGAGCACGCAGGATCCCGGGACCAACACTGATGTAGTACTCAACGAGCTCTCGCTTGCTGACATCAACATCGGCGAACATTGGCCGATCCGGATTCGACACCCGAACTGGCACCCCGGCAACGTCGATCTCAATGGGATCTCCGTACTTGGCCATGCCTGAAGGTATCGGGCATTACGGGCTGAACCCAACCGCAGGCGTGGGTCGGTAAGCTGACCGCATGGAACTGACGAGCCTCAGCATCGCCCCCAGCCAGCCGATCAGCACCGTGCACGCCATGGGTAAGCCGGATCCCGAATCCCATGCCACGTTCGCCGACAACGTCAGTCCGCACCTGCGGTGGTCAGGTGCCCCCGAAGGAACCCGTTCGTTTGCCGTGGTGGTCCACGATTCCGATGCACCGACCGTTCCCGATGACGTCAACCAGGAAGGTCGCAGCGTCCCAGCAGAACTTCCGCGCGCAGACTTCTTCCACTGGGTTCTCGTCGATATCCCGGCCGACCAAACAGAACTCGCCGAGGCGGCGTTCAGCACTGGGGTGACACCCGGCGGTAAGCCCGGTCCGGCATCGGGCGCAAACCTGCGTGCCGGAATCAATAGCTACACGGATTGGTTTGCTGGGGACCCTGACATGGGTGGCCAATACTTCGGATATGACGGTCCGTTCCCGCCCTGGAACGACGAACGCACCCACAACTACACCTTCACGGTCTACGCACTCGACCTGGATCGTGCTCCCATCGAGGGCACGTTCGATGGGCCGACCTTGCTGGCGGCGATCGAAGGTCACGTGCTTGATTCAGCGAGCTTCGAAGCGACGTACCGCATCGCCGAGTAGCGCGCGGACTCCGCAAATGCAGCCAGCCAATCGACGAGAAGTTGATCGCGACGCCTGGCCGGAACGGCTGAAGTCCGATGATGCCAACTGGTGGATTGAGACGGAGGTCGGTTGGTCCTGGAGCCTGTGGGCGAGCGACCGCGACGACTTCGCACTGAACGTCGTGTGTGGATCCGTTGGCATCTGGGAGGAGTGGGTCGCGCTGGGCCCAGAAGCTATTGCCGACCTCAACCGCGCACGTCGCATGAATGACCACCAACAGGTCCACCGCATCGCTGCGCACCTTGCGCAGGCACATTCGTGTGGCGGGGATTAAGCGCCAGGACCTTCCAATTGATCGCCGAACAAGGCAAGTGCGACGTTGGCAACGCGATTGGGGGTCTGTTTAGGTCGCGGTCCAGGGAACATCAGATTGCTGACCACCAGTCGCACCAGGGCATCCACTCCGTCGGTCAGTTGCTCCTTGTTGATGCCGGGGTAGTTCTCGGCGAACCAGGCAACAAGAAACTGGGTCGCCGAATGGAAGATCGGCTCAGACCGAGTCGTGAGAAGCGGAAGCATCGTGTCGTTGCCTTCATCCGACGAGGTAAGGATCGCTCGCAATAGCGCGCTCTTGTCGGCTTCGGCAAAGGTGTAGCGAATCGCCGCTCTGATCGCCTTCTCAGGTTCAGTCACGTTGCGATCGAGGCGCTGCTGGATCCCCACGAGAAACCGATTGGTCTCGGCCAATACCAGCGCTTCGGCGATGCCTTCCTTGTTTCCGAATTCTGCATACAAGGTCGGGCGGCTGACACCAACTTCTTCTGCGATCTGACCAACCCGCACCCGATCCCATCCTTGTTCGACGAGGTGCTCGTGGGCAACCGCCAACGTACGGTCCCTCACCCACTGGCGAAATTCGCTCGCCTGTTCACCCTCCGACACGCCAGCCAACTTACATCTGGGACGGCGATTTAGCGTCTACAACTTCCGCGGGAAGACCCAGGTATTGACCGAAGCCAGCGGCGGCTCTACCGATCCCCTCGCGTTGTGTGGCGCTGAACTCGGCGAATGGAATCGCCTCCACCTTCACCTTCGACTTGGTCACCGTTCGCTTCCAGATACCGACAACGCGGCCCGCATCAACAACCGTCGGCTTGAAGACGCCGTTGTTGCCCGGAACGACGGCAGCAAACTGATCGGGCTCCAGGAATGCTCGGCGGTCCTTATATCCAAGAATCAGCTCGTCAAAGCCCGGAAGCGTCAAGACGTTTGAGCGGGCACGGGAGCCCCGCAGATCTTCCGCTGCATCGTCGCGTTCCGAGGCCAACCACATGTCTCCGAATTCCGTTTCGACAGTGGTCAATCGGCCGACATTGGCCGTTATTGCCTTTCGGGCGGCCGTGACTGGGATCCCGGCCCACCCGGAGAAGTCGGTAACGAGGGCTGGCCCATGAGCTCGGAAGTAGCTCCAGGCGAGCTCGGCCAACGCCTCCTCGCCTTCGAGTTGTCGCTGATCCGGCGCCCAATCGCTGAGCAGGACGAAGGTCTGCTCCTTGTCTACCGTGGGCCCGATACACGTGATGCCAACTTGCGAGGAGTGCCAGAGCAAGTGGTAAAGCCGTTGGCCACTCGCGTCGATTCCTTCAGCGGTAAACAGGGCGGCGGCCTGCGACCGAGTCAGGCGTTTGTTACCCGTCAGTGCTTCGGCGAGTAACTCCCCCGCGCGTTCGACGGTTGGGCGATCGAGCCCGAGGTAGTCCCACCGCTTCTGGACTCCGGACAGTTGCCGCACGCCCATCGTGGCCAACATCCAGCGCGCATCACGGGCGGGAATGAGGTGAATCGTGCCGCGCATCGGCCAGGTTCGCAGGATAGAACCGCGCTCGATCGCCTCGTCAATATCAGTCTCAGTCAGCCCGGGCAGCCTCACTCCGAGCGACCACTTCACACTCGCGAGGTCTTGAGCCTGCATTGCCGAAAACCATTCAACGACCTGCTCGGGGGTCGTGAAATCATGCCCGGCCAGCAGTAACGAGATCAACCTCAGGCGGCGGACCTCAGCAACGGACAAGCTCGTCATAACAAGGCGAGAGGGATCGACTACGGCTTGGGGTCGAGAGTGATGCTGATGGAGTTGATGCACCACCGCTGGTCTGTCGGAGTGTCGTACCCCTCGCCCTCGAAGACGTGACCCAGGTGGGATCCGCATTTCGCGCAGCGAGCCTCGGTGCGAACCCCGCCGAGCAGTGAGCGGTCTTCAAGTAGCACGACGGAATCGCCCGCCAGCGGCGTGAAGAACGAAGGCCACCCGCAATGGGAATCGAACTTGCTGTCCGACGAGAAAAGTTCGGCCTGGCAGGCCCGACAGCGATAGGTGCCGACAGTCTTGGTGTCTGTGTACTCGCCGGTGAACGGCGGCTCGGTTCCGGCCTCACGCAGGACGTAGTACTCCTCGCGCGACAGCGAGTCCTTCCATTCGTCCTCCGACTTTGTGACGTCGTACGCGGAGCCGTCGGGCCGAGCCGGGCCATCCTTCTTGGGAGAACTCACAAATGCCTCATCTCACGTCAGCTATGAAGTCGGCGAGCGCACGGCGCTCCCCCGTGTAGAAAGGAATTTCTTCACGCACGTGAAGCCTGGCACGCGAAGCTCGCAGATGCCGCATGAGATCCACGATCCGCGAGAGGTCATCTGCCTCAAAGGCAAGAATCCACTCATAGTCGCCGAGTGCAAATGCGGGGACGGTGTTTGCGCGCACGTCTGGGTACTCGCGACCCATCACGCCGTGTTCGACGAGTAGTTCGCGACGTTCTTCGTCCGGCAACAGGTACCACTCGTACGACCTGACGAATGGGTATACACAGACGAACTTGTGTGCGCGTTCGTCCGCCAGGAAAGCGGGGACGTGCGACTTGTTGAATTCCGCCGGGCGATGCAGCGCCATTTGGGACCACACCGGCTTCAGGTATCGACCGAAGGCCGTGCGCAGGACCGCGTGATAGGTGGCCTGCAGCGCTGAACTTGATTCGGCGTGTGACCACAACATGAGGTCAGCGTCACCGCGTAGACCTGCCACGTCGTACCAACCCCGGACGACGACGTCATCGGATGCTTGCAGCGCTGAAAGCGCCTGCTCAACTTCGTCGGCGGCATCTTTGGGGAGCTCGTCAATTGCGGTGCGATCGACCTTGAACACCGACCACATCGCATAACGGATGACATCGTTGAGATCACGTGCTTTGGGCTTCTGAACTTCCTTCGACTCAGCCATGCGCCCATTGTCCCCGTTCACTCAAGTAGGTCACGACCTGCCCGGCGGCAAACTGTGCTGAGCCGATGCAAGCTGCGATCCCAACTCCGTCATAAGCCGCGCCACACACGACCAACCCAGGTGTATCAACGAGTGCTTCGCGGACCAACGCCATGCGACCGCGATGCCCAACCGTGTACTGCGGCAGCGCGTCGTCCCAGCGATTGACCCGGCTGACCAGCGGTTTAGCGGGCAGTCCTGCGAGCTGAGTCAGTTCCTTTGCTGCGAGTGCGGCCAATTCCTCGTCTGAACGCTGGAGCAGCCCGGGTTCGCCGAAGCGACCCAGCGATGCCCGCACCACCATGAAGCTGCGCTTGTCCGAGCCACGTTTGCGACCAACCGCCCCAGAACGAGCAACCCACGCCCACTTTCTGGATGCGAAGGTCGCCGCCTTGACGCCGAAACCCTCCACCGGGGGCACCAAGAATCCACTGCCCTGAACCTTCGCTGACACCTCTTCCGGCGCATAGAGGAAGGTAGTCAAAGCGACACTTGCGTAACCGACTGTGTCGAGACCCGCAGCTGCGCCGGAATTCACCTTGCGCAGAAGTTTCGCGGCGACAGGGGCGGGGACCGCCAGGACAATCGCGTCGACCGTACGGCCCTCACGGTCTCCTTTTTCACCGGTAAGTACTCGCCATCCACGCGACGTACGTCGGATCCCGGTGACCTCGGTGCCGCGGTCAATCGTCACGCCACGGCGCTCAAGTCGTTCGGCTAATGCGATCGGCAACCGACCTACGCCGCCAGAAATCCCCGCGAATACCGGACCTCGCCGAGCGCCGCTTGGTGCAGCGCCGGTCTTGCGTGCCTCCTTCGCTGCGGCGAGCAACGAACGCTCCCGCCGAGCCAAGCGGTAGAGGGCGGGCACGGTCATCTCAAGGCTGAGTTCCTCAGCGCGCCCGGCGTAGACACCACCAAGCATTGGCTCCACGAGTCGGTCTACAACCTCTCGACCCATCCGGGTTGCCACGTAGTCACCCACGGACACATCGCCAGGAATAGACGTCTTGGGCAACACGTGGTCGAGTGGAATTCGCAACAGGCCCGGGACAGACAACACGTCACTTGCTGCAAGCGCACGCAAATCAGTTGGGATACCACTGATCAACCCAGTCGGCAGGGGTCGCAACTCACCGCGTGAATACACAGCTGCAGATGTGGTGGCGGGATTCACGATCGAAGATCCCAACCCGACAGCCTTGGTCAGTGCAATTGCCTCGGGACGCACCGCAAGCATTGACTCGGCACCGGCGTCTAACGACAGGCCCTCAATCTCGTTGAGACGTAACTTGCCGCCAACCGATGGCGATGATTCATAGACGATGACGTCGGCATCAGCTTGACGATCACTGACCAGCGACCAAGCGGCCGACAAACCAGCGATGCCTCCGCCAATGACGGCAACTGTGCGGGCCCGCGACTGCTTGTCCGGTCGGTCTGATGTTGCCTCGACCTTTTCTCGCTCCTCTGAAGTCTTGCCTGTGAGGGCAACTTCGGCGATTTCAGCAACATCGTGAGCGAGCGAGCTCACCAGGTCACCGGCGATGAGCCGCAAGCTTGGTCGAGCTGCAGGTTTGTCTGGCATACGGCCACTCTCTCACTGACCACCTGAAATCACCTAGAAACAACACCCTTTGAGACGCGGATTAGGTCACAGCCAACCATTGGGTGGTGAGATCCAAACGGCGGCTAGGAATGCCCAGCCTCCGGGCAACTGCGGCGACGAATTTCGCAGCGTCACGCAATGTGTCGTCAGCGTCGCGCGTACTGACGGCGGTGGTTCCCGCCGCCACAGCCGTCCGCTTCTCTGCGGAGTAGTGGAAGAGCGCAGCCCATTCCGACAACTCCGGGGCAACACGCGCAAGCAGTTGCCACACATTGAGTGCCCGCCCGCGGGTCATCCCCTGCGGGTCTGACGACGTTCGGGAACGAACAGCCACCAGGGCAGCAGCGGCGCGCAATGCTGCCAGTTGGGCACCAGCGAACCGTTGATTTGGATCCTGCTCGCGGGCACAAGCTGCCAGACCATCGACAGCGAGCCCAACAAGCTGGACAGCTTCAGGCGGAACGGCATTGATCTGGGGTGGTGGAGTCGGCGCATGGGTGAGCGCAACATCAGGCGACGGTTGATCTGCGAAGGTGACGGGCCTATTCGAACTCATGTTCGAACACTAGAGGGTGACGTCATGCCGCGCAACTACATTTCAGCTGTGCGCGTTGGATCGACTGCGGCCTCCACCTCGGGGTCATCCAGGACGTGAAAAATCCGCTCAATCAACTCGTCGACATCCATGATCGGATTCGATCCCACTTGGCGCACCCAATGACGCCCGTCGGCGAGCCCAAGGCCCGCGACCGTGGCCCCAAGTTGGGCCAGTACGTCGTCAGTGTCCTTAAGGAGCGGACGCCATAACAGCACACCTGAAGTGGGGCTGTTGAATACCTCAACATCGTCTCGGCCGTGTAACGCCTCAGCCACCGTCATCATGTTGCCAATGCCCGTTTCCAGCCAGCTCGCAAGTCCGTCTTGGCCGTAGGCAAGCAACAGCAACGCAATCGCCAACGATCTGTCAGACCGCGATCCCAACAATCCGATTTGGGTCGTGTTGTCAGGTCCGGCGAACTCCAGAACCGCATCTGACCGGACTGCATTTCGAAACAGGACCAGGGCAGATTCAGTGGGTTGGAACATTAGCTTGTGAGTCGACACGGTGACCGAATCCGCATCGTCGATGCCTTTGAGTAAACCGCGATAGCGCGACGAGAACGCCAATGGTCCGGCCCACGATGCGTCAACATGCCACCACGCTGGAGACAGCCCCAAGTGGGCGAGACCCTTCATTGCATCCTTTAGTGGGTCTATCGCTCCAGTGTTCTGTGTTCCGGCAGTGAGCACCACAACGGTGCGACTCATCCCGTCAGGATCTCGGCGAGCAAAATCAATGAGTGCATCGAGGTTGATTCGTTCGTCGGGATCACTGTCGATGAGAATCAACGGCATCCCCAGCACTCTGGAGATCTTCTTCACCGACACCGACGCGGCCTCTGAAGTGACGATCGTCGTTGCACCCGCACCATCGCGAGCGGCCCACAGTGCAGTGAGGTTCGCGATGGTCCCGCCGGGAACCAGATGCCCGGTCTCCATCCCCCACAGGGGCGCCAGCCAATCAACAACTCGGTCCTGCAGAGCATTGACCTGCGGAGTATCTGCTTTGTGAAGGAGGTTCTCGCTACGGGCTGCTGCCCACACGGCGGCGGCCCACGTTAACCAAGGTGTCGGGGTCGCCATCCGAGAAGCTGCTAGCGGATCGCGCAGGGACGATGACTCTGGCAGTGCAATCTGAGCCACGAGATCAATTGCCGCGTCGGGTCCGATGCCCTCCTGGGGCATCGACTCCGGGAGCGCATCGAGAGCCAGCGGGTCGGTAACTGGTGGGTCAATTGCCAACCCGACCGCATGGGCTAACGCCTGAACATCAGCAGTGAATGCTGGGTTGTCTATTGCTGCGCGCTCTTCCACATGGCCCATCTTGGCGAGTTGATTGGCTAGTTGCCCACCGAGTGACGCACAGGCGCATCTACCGTTGTGCCATGACCACCCCCGCGTCGACGCCACCAGTCGTCACTATGCACATTTGGGGTGTACGCAACCGCGCCGTTCCGGGAGCGCTGTGGCGAATGGCAACAGACCGGTCCCGAGTCAGGCGCAGCCATGGACTTCGATTCGCGAAACTGCTCGGAACAGGGTCCGGCGAGACGTTCAGCCTCCGCGATGCAGACCCACATCATTGGGCCATAATCGCGGTCTGGGACGACGTTGCTGACGCTCGCGTGTTCGAACTCGGGTCTCTCGTGACAACGTGGGATCACCACTGTTACGAAAAGGCTCGATTTGTCCTCTCAACAATTCATAGCCGCGGGAGTTGGTCCGGGCGCGAACCGTTCGGACC
>JAOAUD010000164.1 GCA_030157755.1 Candidatus Nanopelagicales bacterium | reverse complement strand
CATGGTCGATCGATGGCATCCAGGTCGCTCGCTACACCGGCGCTACCTACGGCCAAGACAACGTGCCGTTCCGTGCTTCACGGTTCTGGCTCGGCATCTGGTTCCCTGCTTCGGGCTACAAGGATCTCGTCGGGTGGGCCGGCAACCCGGATTTCGACAAGACGACACTCGAACTCGATTGGGTGCGGATTACCCCGTTCAATGAGGCCAACGATCGCTATGAGGCCGAGACCTGGCCAAACGGGTTCTACGCCTCGCCCGATCAGTATCCGAAGCCCTAGACCTATCCGTTCTCCGCCCGACTCCACTTGCCTCTGCGCTGGCAACGCGGGCAGCGAAATGAAGACCGATTCGCGAACTGCTCGCGAACGAGCGGGGAACCACACCGCAAACACGGTTCACCCTCACGTCCGTATGCGGCCAATCGCCGACTGAAGTAACCGCTTGAGCCGTTGACGTTGACGTACAGCGAATCAAAGGAAGTCCCGCCGGCCGCCAACGCGTCTGTCATCACCTCTCGAGAGTGATCCAATACCTCGCGCAGGCGAGCGGGAGTCACGCTTGACGCCGGTCGTTGCCAGTGCAGCCGGGCACGCCACAACGATTCGTCCGCGTAGATGTTCCCGATGCCCGACACCACGGACTGATCAAGCAAGACCGCCTTCACCGGGCTCTGCTTGGCGCGCATCCTCCTGACCGTGTTTCGCAGGTCAAACTCGGCTGACAACGGGTCCGGCGCGATGTGAGTCAGGCTCACCGGCAGCGAGTTCTCGTCTGCTGCCTCGTCAATGAACATGCCACCGAAAGTCCGTTGGTCGACGAACCACAATTCGTCCACGTCGTTATCGAACGTGAGCCTGACCCGCAGATGTTTGTTGGGTTCATCGGCGGCTTGTTGAACGAGCACCTGCCCGCTCATTCCAAGGTGCACCACGAGGACGTCGCCAGAATCAAGCGTGAACCAGAAGTACTTGCCACGCCGTTGGGTTCCGGTGATGGTCGCACCGACGAGCTGGCCGATGAAGTCCGCTTCCCCTTGCTCGTGGCGGCGAATGGCACGAGGGTTCGACACCGCCACGCTGCGAATGCGTCGACCGGCGAACCAGTGGTGTGCCCCGCGACGAACAATTTCTACTTCAGGCAGTTCCGGCATCGTGGTCCGTATCGGTCTGCTTCGGCGCGTCAGAATGTGCTGCGGTGATCTCACGCCAGGCAGCGGCAGCAGCTACGTGTTCGGCTTCCTTCTTCGAGCGACCCTCGCCGGCTCCGAAGGACTTTCCGCCAACCTCGACCGATGCGGTGAAGTGCCGATCATGCGCTGGACCGGTTTGGTCAATTACGTAACGGGGTGCACCGAGACCGTAGAGCGCAGTCAGTTCCTGCAAGCTCGACTTCCAATCAAGGCCCGCGCCAAGTTCTGATGCGCGCTCGATGACCGGGTCGAAGAATCGATGGATGAAGTCAGTCGCCGCAGGCAGGCCCCGATCGATGTAGACCGCCCCGATGAGAGCCTCCACCGTGTCGGCGAGGATCGAGGACTTATCCGCCCCACCCGTCGTTTGTTCGCCGCGACCGAGAAGGATGAACTGCCCAAGACCGATCGTTCGAGCAACATCGGCAAGCGATTTGGAATTCACAATCGCCGCGCGCATTCGCGCGAGCTGTCCTTCCGGAGATTCCGCGTAATCGCGGTACAGAGTGTCCGTGACGACAATGCCGAGCACCGAGTCGCCCAGGAACTCGAGTCGCTCGTTGGTGGGCAGTCCCCCATGCTCGTAGGCAAAGGATCGGTGAGTGAGTGCCAGACGCAGGATGCTCGGGGAAAGTTCAACACCGAGGCGTGACGTGAGTTCGGAACTGTCGATGTGGGGGTCGTCGCCTACCTGGTCTGCCACGTGAGACTTTCTGCTAGATCGCCGACGTTTCGTGCGACGCGCAGCTTCGCGGAGTCCACCGAGAAACCGGGAAGCTCCGCTTGAACAGCGAACGCCTCAACCACATCGGCAAACACAAGTACCGCAACCGAGTCCGCGCCGATGTCCGGCAGCGGCGAATCGTCGCGCAATTGGCTCGGCGCAACGCCCAGCACGTGCCCAAGGGCACGGCAGGTCAGTTGGGAAGCCGCAGATCCGTGTGGTCCGGGTTCACCAACTGCAGTCATCGTCGGACTTAGTCCTCGACGACCTGGCGGTTGTTGTAGCGGCCGTCTTCATCGACACGGTGAGGCACAACGTACTCAACGCGTCCATTGCGCTCGACCTTGTTGATCTGCGGCAACGCGCCTTTCCACTGCGAACGACGTGAACGGGTGTTGCTCCGCGACATCTTGCGCTTCGGGACAGCCATCTAACTCAGCCCTTTTCTTCGGTTTCGCGACCTTGTGTCGCTTCGTCTTCGGTGAACAGTGTGCCAAGTGCAGCCCACCGTGGGTCAGTCTGGTCGTGGTGGTGGCCAGGATCATCAGCAATTCGTGCCCCGCACTCGGAGCACAGGCCCTGACAATCTTCGTCACACACCGGCGCGAGCGGAAGTGCGAGCACTACCGCGTCACGAACCGTCGGCTCAAGATCGATCAAGTCGTTCTCGAACGTCGGGAGTTCTTCGTCTTGATCGACACCCTCGAGGTCGGCGTACTGGAACAACTCCTGCACGTCGACTGTCAAAGGCGCCGTGACCGGTTCGAGGCAGCGACTGCAGGAACCCTGCGCGTTGCCCTGGACCGTCCCGGAAACCAGCACCCCCTCAATCACAGATTCCGCCATCACATCGACAGCAAGATCCGATCCCGCAGGAATGCCAATCATGGGGTTCACCAAGTCCGCCGGTGCTGGCACGTCGCGCCTGATGGTCATCATCGCGCCCGCACGACGACCAAGCTCTCGGACATCGAGAACGAGCGGCGCGCGACCGTCGAGGGCTGACACAGATGCTCCCGCGGCAGAATCGAGGAATGGACTTGGAACCAAGACCGACTCACTAGGTTAGCAGCCGCCCTTGATGAATCGGCTTCAGCGACCCCTTAGGCGACGAGTCGGCCCGAAACTAGTCGACGATGAGGTCGAAAATGTCTTCGTCAGCGTCACTGTTGTTGCGCAGATCAACGGGATCGAAGGCTGCCCGACGAGCATGGATTCGATCGCGACCGCGCCGCACTGCCGACAACGATGTACCGAGTGCTTCTTCTAGCTCGGCAAGCTTTCCATCGACAAACTCGTCGGTCTGAAGTCGCTCGGACGAAGTTTCATTGCGAGTCTGCTCGGCAAGTTCATCTGCCTGGCGCTGTGCGTCGTCCATGACCGATCGTGCCCGCAGTTGGGCATCTTCGAGCAGTTCGGCCGCTTCTTCCTGTGCGCGCAACAGCACCTCTTGCTCGTCAATCATTCGACGTGCCTCGGCACGGGCCCGGTCGAGCATCTCGTCGGCATCTGCGCGGGCGTTGTCGACGATCCGGTCAGCATCATGTTGAGCGCCGGAAATGAGGTCCGATGCCTGCGCATTCGCACTGCTGAGCACCTGTTGGGCCTCGTTGCTCGCATCGTCGAGCAACTGCTCGCGATTGGCAAGAATCTCGTCTGCCTCGCGAATCGCCTCGGGCAACGCGTCGCGCGCGTCTTCCACGAGGTCGAGCGCTTCATTCCGCGGCACCACACACGATGTGGACAGCGGGACCGCACGCGCAGTCTCGAGCAGCTGGGCAATGTCGTCGAGCCGTTCGTGAATTTCCATGGGTCCTCCCCTGTCAGCAGCCAGCAGCTAGGAGCTGCCACCTGCGGATTCTGCAAGCTTGGCGTTCATTTTGGTGAGTACTTCGTCCGGGAGGAGGCCTTGTACGTCGCCACCGTAGGTGGCAACCTCTTTGACCAGGGAAGAGGACAAGTAACTGTAAAGCGGATTTGTCGAAATAAAGAGTGTTTCGACTCCGGTGAGTCCGTGATTCATTTGGGCCATCTGCAACTCGTAGTCGAAGTCACTGATGGCGCGCAGGCCCTTGACGATTGCCGAAATCTGCCGCTCCTGGCAAAAATCAACCAGGAGTCCGTGGAACGAATCAACAACAACGTTTGTGTGCTCGGCCGTCGCAGCCTGCAACATCTCGATCCGCTCGGCCACAGTGAAGAGGCTGGACTTCTTCTTGTTGATCAGCACGGCAACCGTCACTTCGTCGAACAGCGATGCCGCGCGGGCAATGATGTCCAGATGCCCGTTGGTCACCGGATCAAACGAACCTGGGCAGACTGCCTTGCGCACAGACACTCCTCACTGAACAGAACTTGATCTAAGACAGCTAGATCTAAGACAGCTATAAGTGATCAATCAACGATCGCCACTATCGGCAAAGTACCAAATGCCACGGAAAACAATGGTGTTGCCGAACCGACGGCGTGTGATGTCTGTGAATCCATCCGGCCAATCGAGGTCAGCGTCCTTGGCATCGCGTTCGACGACCACCACGCCGCCATCAGCCAACCACCCACCTGATGCCAGCAACTTCAGGACATTCGTGACCAACTTTCCTGCCAATGAATACGGCGGGTCCATGAATACGAGGTCGAATTGCCCGGCGGCGGGTTTGGCTAGCCACATCGTGACGTCGGCCTTGATGACGTGGGCAGCGAGGCCGGTCTTCGCAATGTTGGCGCGAATGACCGAGTTTGCCTGCGTTGACGATTCCACCAGCGTCGCGGAGTGAGCACCACGAGAGAGCGCTTCGAGTCCGAGCGCACCTGAACCTGCATACAGGTCGAGGACATTCACGCCGGACCAACCGCCAAGCACGTGCTCCGTGGCGGAGAACACCGACTCTCGAACCCGGTCCGCAGTTGGCCGAGTACCAGTCGTCGGAACCTGTAGCGGTTGACCCTTTGCGATCCCCGCGATGATTCGAGTCATGACCGGTCCAGCCATTGGGCGGCGTCCGGCCCAGTGATCGTTGTTGCCATCACGGCCAATGCCGGGTGATTCGCCAACAGTGGGTCTGCAGCAACGATTCGGTCAGCCTCATCACGCGCGGCGACAATGATGCTCTCGTCACGTAGCAGCGACAACACCCGCAACGAGTTCGTCCTACCGGACTGATCCGAACCCAAGACATCTCCTTCTCTGCGCGCCAACAAGTCCACCTTCGAAAGTTCGAAGCCGTCGTTCGTGGCGGCCACCGCGTCAAGGCGATCGCGTGCGGGCGAGCCAGGCTCCGCACTTGTCACCAACAGACACAACCCAGGCAATCCCCCTCGTCCAACACGACCACGCAACTGGTGAAGCTGTGAGACTCCGAACCGGTCAGCATCCATCACGACCATGACCGATGCATTCGGAACGTCCACTCCCACTTCGATAACTGTTGTCGAGACCAAGACGTCGATGCCGTCACTCGCATTAGGTCCGGCAGCGAACCGGCGCATTGCCCAGTCCTTGTCGTCGGCAGACATCCGCCCATGCAAGGCATCAATCCGCAGACCCTGCAGTGGTCCGTCCGCGAGCTGCGCTAGGACGTCCTCAACGTTCGCCATGGGTGCTGCTTGCTGTTCGGCGTCAAGGACATCGAGAACGGACTCAAGGCCGTCGAGGTCTGATGCGGCTTGCCCGGCACTCGAGATTCGCGGGCACACCACGTACACCTGCCGACCTGCTTCAACCTCCTCGCGGACGCGTTGCCAGGTTCGTTGCATGTATCCGGGCTTTTCAACCGCGGGGACAACATGGGTGGTGATAGCCGCCCGACCCGCGGGCAACTCTGTGAGAACTGAGACATCGAGGTCACCAAATACCGTGATCGCCACCGTTCGAGGAATCGGAGTAGCGGTCATCACCAACACATGGGGACGAGTCCCGGCTCCTGCTTTGGCCGTGAGCGCAGCCCGCTGTTCAACTCCAAATCGGTGCTGTTCATCGATTACCACCAGGCCAAGGTCAGCAAACGTCACCTTGTCTTCGAGAAGCGCGTGCGTGCCGATGACGATGCCCGCCTGTCCGCTGGCGATCTCAAGCAGCGCCTGACGGCGCACCGCCGTCGACTGCGACCCGGTGAGCAAGGTGACGGTCGTCGAGTGCTCCGAACCGCCCAACAGGCCCTGCTCAGCCAGAGGTCCAAGGAGGGTGCGGATCGAGCGCGCATGTTGAGCGGCCAACACTTCGGTGGGCGCTAGTAGGACAGCCTGCCCACCCGCATCGACCACGGCCAACATTGCGCGCAAAGCGACCACGGTCTTTCCGGAGCCAACCTCGCCCTGCAGTAACCGATGCATCGGGTGCTCGTCCGACAGCTCGTACATGATCACGTCGCTGACGCTGCGCTGACCTTCGGTCAACTCGAACGGCAGTCGTTCATCCAGCGATGCCAGCAATCCATCCGGCACCGCATTGCGGGATACCGCCGACTGCTCGCGATACAACTCACGGCGCACCGACAAAACCGTTTGCAGCGCGAGGGCCTCCTCCCAGCGAATACGGAGCTCCCCCGCGCGCGACTCCTCGATGGTGTTCGGCCGATGCACGCCGCGGTATGCGTCAGCCATAGCCAAGAGGCCATGTCGCTGACGTACGTCGGCCGGAATCGGGTCAGGTTGGGAGTCCCAATCGACCTGATCGATAGCAATTCGGATCGCTTTGCTGATCGCCCACGACGACAGCGACCCAGTTGCCGGATACACGGGAATGATCTCGTTGGCATACGACGCTGCGGTTTCGGGATCGAGATCATCGCCGTCGAGCATGTGACATTCGGGATGTGTGAGCTGCGGATTCCCTCGGAAGTACGACACCTTGCCCGCGAACAATCCGACGGCCCCAGTCTTGATCTTGCTCCCAAACGGGCGGCGGAAGAACGTCAAGCTCAGGTTCGAGTCGCCATCAGTCACGACGACTTCGGTGAGCGTCCCGCGGCGGTTCCGCATCGGTCGGGTGTGAATGGCGGAGATCCTTGCCAGCACCGTTACATGGTCGCCGTCGCGCAGGCTCCGCAGATCCGTGAGGTCCCCACGACGGCTATACCGGCGCGGCAGGTGAAGCAGTAGGTCGTGGACGGACTCGTAACCAAATCCCTTTTCCAGCGCACTGGCAGTTCGCCCGCCGACTGCATCGCGCAGGTGGGAGGTGAGCTTGAGGCCTTCGGTCACCGGCCTATTGTGCTGCCCAGCGCTGACAAACTTCGGTAGCGACTACTCAAGTCCGATGATGAGCGGCCATAACGGCTGCCCGCCGCGGACCACTTCGACCTCGACGTCCGGGCTGACTTCCTCAACCTCGGCCATGATCGACTCAAGCAGATCCTCATCAGAACCTTCTCCGGTGACGATCGTTAGCAGTTCCCCGCCGCGATCAAGCATTCGGCGGACGATTGCCTTCCCAGCCTCGTCATAGGTTGCGCCGATTTCGACGATGTCGCCATCTAGCAGTCCAAGCACATCGCCGATCTCGCACATTCCGGCAGTAGTGACCGCCTGACGAACGGCAACGGTGATCGCCCCATAACGGGTCGATGCCGAACTACGCCCCATCGCCACGAGGTCGTCGTCGAAATGGGCTCCCGGATCGTGAACGGCTGCCGCCGCCAGCGTCTGAACAACTGACCGCGTCGGAATGACAGCGGCCCGGATTCCTTCGTTGCGTGCCTGCTCGGCAGCCGCCTCGGCGACCGTCCGGGTATCTCCATCGCTGGGCAGGAGGACGACCTCTTTGGCCCCACTGCGCATGATGCCGTCGAGGAGTTCCGCAGTCGAGGGTCGCCGTCCTGGCTTAGCCGCGACGGTGGTGACGCCGGATTCCTGCAGCAACGCCGCGACCCCCTCACCATGTGCAACTGCGACTAGCGACCGGCCCTTTCGTTCGCCATTGCCCCGAGACTCGCCGCCGTCACGACCGCTGCGCCGCAGGTCATCGGCCATTTCCAAGTGCGTGACTTTGATCCGGTAGGGCCGACCCGCCTCAATCCCGGCTTCGACGGCTGCTCCCACGTCGTCGACGTGGACGTGCACGTTCCACAGGCCAGCGCCTCCGACAACCACAAGCGAATCACCGAGCGCGCCGAGTTTCTCTCGCATCACCGGCACAGCTTCGTCGGATGCGTCCAGCAGGAACATCACCTCGTAGGCCGGCCCGCCGTAGCTGACCGTGTGCTCCTCGACGGTTGAAATCGGCCGGGGTAAGCGAACCTCTGGGTGGCTGATTCGGTGCTCGCCGGTAATTGCCTCGACAAGCGCTTCCAGGATCACCACGAGTCCGCGGCCACCCGCATCAACAACCCCGGCGTCCTTGAGAACTTGCAGCTGCTCCGGAGTGTTGGCCAACGCGATACTCGCGCCTTTCACAGCGGCGCGCGCAACGTCAGCAAGATCTGCCTGCTCGAACCCAACTTCCCCTGCGGCAAGTGCCGCCGCTCGGGCAACAGTCAGGACGGTTCCTTCACGTGGGACGGCTACAGCGCCATAGGCAAGTTCGGCCGCTCTGGTGAGCGCAACCGCGAGTTCAGCACCAACTCCGAGGGCTGCTTCGTCAGCAAAGATGTCAGCAATTCCTCGAAGTAACTGGCTGGTAATGACCCCTGAGTTTCCGCGAGCACCGAGCAATGCACCCTGGGCGTAGGCAGTAATTGAGGCAGCGAGGGTGGGCTCACCACCATCGACATAGAGCTCCTCGACGTACTGCGCTGCGGATTCCGCAGTAAGAAACAGGTTCGTGCCCGTGTCACCATCAGGAACTGGAAACACGTTGAGGGCATCGATCTCTGCGCGATGTTCGCCAAGGGCGGCTAGGGCTGTCGCCGCCCACAGTCGAACAACGGTCGAATCGAAAGTGTCGTGCACGAAGGCCTCCGAACCACTCGGCTGAACCCACAGAATAGTGTGATGTGGTGCCTGGGTGTCGCGATCCGGGCCCCCTCGGGTAGCCTAGATGGGTTGCCTCTTGCACGGACCCGGTCAGCGAGTTCTCGACGAACGGTCCGATCGCAGGCAGACACGGGCGCAAGACCCGGCCGCAACACCAGCAATTCATCCGATTGAACTTCGAATACTTCAGGAGCTAACTGTGGCTGCCAACTGCGACGTATGCGGCAAGGGCCCGGGCTTCGGCCACAGCATTTCGCACTCACACCGACGCACCAAGCGTCGCTGGAACCCCAACATTCAGCGGGTTCGCACCATCATCGGCGGCACTCCAAAGCGCCTCAACGTGTGTGCTTCATGCCTCAAGGCCGGCAAGGTCACCCGCGCTAGCTAGTCAGTTCGCCCCTGCGCAAGGCGGGCACAATGTGTCGGCGCACGTCCCGCGACAGTCTCGCTAACTGAAGTGGTCGAACCCTCGTAGGTCTGGCCTGACTTGGCCGTCGACTGTCACGATTGGTCCCTGCTCATCAATCTCACTGACCGTGCCGATCTCGTTGAATTCCGGCGGAAGAGCCACATCCGGGGCGAACACCGCTGCGATCGCATGGTCGTCTCCCCCGGCTAATACCCAGGTCAGTGGGTCCGCGTTGAAGGCCGATGCCGCGTCTTGGACTGGTTGATCGATGACAACTCGGGCAGATTCGACGTCGATATTGACCATCGATGCCGCCGCGATGTGTCCCAGGTCAGACATCAGTCCGTCGCTGACATCCAGCATCGCGTGAGCACCAGCACTGGCGGCCAAAACCCCGGCGAGGTACGGCGGCTGTGGCACTC
>JAOAUD010000163.1 GCA_030157755.1 Candidatus Nanopelagicales bacterium | reverse complement strand
CGACTTCGTCGGGCCCGGAGACAACCTGATTCAAGAACTTCTCATCGGGTCGACACCGCTGCTCCTGGTCTTCGCCTATCTGGTCGTCAGGTGGTTCCTCGGGCCGATTTCGTACTCCGTTGGGACACCGGGAGGGCTCTTCGCGCCGCTGCTTGTAGTCGGGGGAGCGATCGGTGCTGCGGTTGGCGGACTGCTCAACTTGATTTCGCCATCGACATTTGGCAACCCCATCATCTATGTTTTGGTTGGGATGTCCGCCCTCTTTGCCGCGGTCGTTCGAGCGCCCATCACCGGGGTCGCACTGGTGGTTGAGATGACAGCGATCACGAATCAATTCGTGCCACTGATGCTGGCAACCGGTGCGGCGATGATTTCGGCCACTCTGACCGGGACCGAACCCATCTATGACACTCTGCGCCATCGGTTGCTGGCCAACCATTCCCCAGCGGCCATCGAGTAGCGCCAGGCAACAACTAGTGCGACCACCGGCA
Organism: Candidatus Nanopelagicales bacterium; assembly: GCA_030157755.1. GTDB lineage: Bacteria > Actinomycetota > Actinomycetes > S36-B12 > UBA10799 > UBA10799. The sequence continues at coordinate 9,202 of JAOAUD010000163.1, read as the reverse complement.
CCAGCGCGCAATACTGCGACGCGTGATGGACAGGCTGGCGGCTTCGATAGCCGTCGCGTTGCGTGTCGATCTCGGAAACTTGAGACTCATCGTCCCGATCAGGTTGGCGATCGCGGTTGTGATCCCGCTCGTCATCGGAATGACGTTAGACCGACTCTCATTGGGTGTTTCGGCAGCAATGGGTGCCTTCATCTGTGGAGTGTCCGATTCCGGTGACACATTCCCGGTTCGTGCCCGAGTGATGCTCGTGACGTCAGTTGCCTTGGCACTAACCGCGACGGTGGGCGGTCTGGTTTCCGAGAGCATGACGGCGGTTGTGGCGGTGTCCGCTGTCGTGGCGTTCCTATGTGGCTACCTGGCGGTGTTCGGGCCCAACGCGAGCCTTACTGGAACCCTCGCTTTGGTGATGTACGTCCTGTTCGCCGGGGCAGCGGTGGGTGAGGATGCCGCTCTTGCCCAGGGTGTCGCAGTGCTTGTCGGGGCGCTCCTGCAAACTGCGCTTTCGCTGTCTGCCTGGCCCTTCCGCCGCTGCTCGGGAGTCCGCGGCCAACTTGCGGATACCTGGCGCACGCTTGCGGTCCTCAGCAGCGGAAAACCCAGGGACCTCCTGTCACCCCTGCTGCCCGGCCAACTTGTGCACACCGCCACGGAAATCGCCTGGAGCGGTACACAAGGCAAGACCCGCGATTGGCTTCAGAACATTCTGGTTGCTGCGCAGACCTTGCGCCTGCCGTTGGCATCTATAGCAAGCCGACGCTTGGAACTCGAAGAACGCGATCCCGGTTGCCAGGAACTCGCTGACCTAGACGATTTCGCACACGCGGTGTCCCGTTTCAGTCGAGCAATGGCACGGGGCCTCGTCGTCCTGTATCGAAGTCGTGCACTCCCGGCGGCCTTGGAAGATGTGCGGTCGGCATCACGAATCGCACGAGCCTGGGCTCCGGCACAGGTCGACGCCGTCACCGCCGCATGTGAAGCAGCTGCGGAGCAGATGACCAAGCCGTACCCAATCGGCCGCCGTGGGCTCGTGACCTACCGACTGAACATGGGTTCTCCGAGGTGGAGTGAGGCGGTCAAGCGTGACTTCACATTGGATTCACCGATCCTGCGGCACAGCATTCGGATGGCGATCATCATTCCGGTCGCCTGGATAGTCGGGCTGTGGGCATTGACGGAGCACCAGTACTGGGTGGCGTTAACAGTTGCCTGGGTGACCCGACCCGGATACGGAGTCACTGTCGGGCGGGTGGTGTCGCGAACTGGCGGAACCCTGATCGGACTCGCCCTGGTGGGGCTAATCATCTGGGTCACGTCACCCGGTCCATGGGGATTGATTGTGATCTGTGCGATCTCCAGTTACATCCTGTTCGCAGCAATGCCGGTCAACTACGCATTTGCGGTGATCTTCGTGACGAGTCTGATCGTGACGATGCTGGACCTCAGCGGCGATGACTTGATTTCTTCTCTTTCGAACCGTGGGATCGGAACGATCCTAGGCGGAGTGATCGCCCTCATTGCGTCCCAGATCGGAGCCCAGTGGGCTGGGCCGACGCTGCCGACAAAGCTCGTGTCCGTAGCCACTGGAATAAGGCGCTACGCGGACGCCAGCTTCGACAACCAAGATGATCTGCGCGCATCGATCATCGAACTCGTAAATGCCCGCCGTGAAGCCGCGCACGCGATTCAGGATGCCACGTTGGAGCCGAAGAAGGGCAACCTCGAACCCGCGCGCGCCGAACGTGTGCTCAATGCGCTGCTCGCATGCATCTTCGCAATCTCAGCCGTTGACTCTCCGGTGGAACGCAAGGCATTCAACCACCCGATCGACACCGCCGAGTTAGATCGTGAACTCATCGAACTCGGCAAACGCCTACACGCTATTGACGATGGCACGCAGCCGGAATCGGCTGGACCGATGCCGCAGGTTCCGATTACGGATCCGAGGTTCGGGTCGGATGTTGATCCCGCGTGCCTGGCGGTAAAACGAGCAATCGCTTACCTGTGACCCGGGGCCGGAAGTCGCGCCCGGAGGTGGCGCGGTGTCGCCCCGAACTCAGTCGTTGTTGGCGGCGGACTGCCGACGAACGGCTTCGATTCGCTCACGAGCGTTGTTGAGCCACTGTTCGCAGATGGCAACGAGTTGCTCTCCGCGTTCCCATAGAGCGAGCGACTCCTCAAGGGTGGTCGTGCCTGCCTCGAGTTGATTGACGACGATCGCAAGCTCGTCGCGAGCTTGTTCGTACGACATTGCTTCTGGCGCTGATTGTTCGGCCACTTCGCGTCACTGAGTCCCTTCGTTGACGGTTACGGGCACCTGGCCATCCGCGAGGCGCAGCGTGAGCAGCTCACCTTGGCTGACTTCGGCCGCTGTACGGATGACGTGATGGGTTTGGTTGAGCACAATCGCATAACCGCGATCCAGCGTTGCGGCTGGGGAAACTGTGCGCAGTTGCGCCTTCAGGCTCACGACTTTTTCGGATGCGAGCTGGAGGTGATGGGCGAGGGACTTTGCGAAGCGAGTTCGACTGTCCTTGATCTGCTGCAATTCTGCGGCGATCAGCGCACTGGGGTCAGCGAGTCCCGGGTGGGCAGCCCATCGTTGGATCTGACTTTGCTCGCGATCAAGGCGACCACTGACCGCCCGCAGACTTCGGTCACGCAGCCCACGAACGAGTTCGAATTGTTCTTCGAGATCCGGCACGATCCGCATGGCCGCGTCGGTGGGAGTCGACGCCCGAACATCGGCGACGTAGTCGAGTAGAGGTGCGTCCTGCTCGTGACCGATTGCACTGACGATGGGTGTCTTCGCCGAGGCGACCGCGCGGACGAGTTGTTCATCGGAGAACGGAAGCAGATCCTCAACGCTGCCGCCACCGCGAGTGATCACGATGACGTCGACCTCGGGCATCGCGTCGAGTTCCTGCAAGGCCTCGGTGACGGCGGTGGCGGCCGTTTGTCCCTGAACTGCGACTTGGCGGAGTTCGAACTCGATGCCTGGCCAGCGCCGCACAGCATTCTCAATGACGTCACGTTCGGCAGCGCTGTCGCGCCCACAAATGAGCCCGATGCGCTTGGGTAGGAACGGCAGCGGCTTCTTTCGGTCCCTGGCGATCAATCCTTCGTTGGACAGTTCCTGCTTGAGGCGTTCAACTCTGGCTAGTAGATCGCCGAGACCAACCGCTCGAATTTCCCGCGCACGCAGTTGCAGGCGCCCGGAATTGATCCAGTACTCGGGCTTGATCAACAGGACCACGCGGTCCCCTTCACTCAGTGAAGGATTAAGGCCCGCGATGGTTGCCGATGTGGTGACCACCTGAGCTGACGCATTCTTCTCTAGGTCTCGTAGCCCGAGGTAGGCCTGACCGGCGCCGGTGCGGGCGTTGATTTGCGTGATTTGCCCTTCAACCCAGACCTCGCCAAGGCGCTTGATCCATTCCGCGATCTTGCTGTTGATGCTGTGCAGTGATGCGGGCTTCTCCGGGCTGGTCTCCAAACTCACAGCGGCCACCCTACGTGCTTCGCGCAAGACGTTGATGGTGCTCATCACCAGCAAGCCGCCTAACATGGACCCATGAGTGCAACGATAGGTGATGACATCGGCGAAACCACCGCTGCAACGGAACAGCCAAAGACTGTCCTGTTGGCATCACCGCGTGGTTATTGCGCGGGAGTCGACAGAGCCGTTGTCACTGTCGAGAAGGCGCTTGACCTGTACGGCGCCCCCGTCTACGTACGTAAAGAGATCGTTCACAACGCTCATGTTGTGCAGAAGCTCAAGGATCGCGGCGCAGTATTTGTTGAGGAGACCGATGAGGTCCCCGAAGGTGCGCTGGTCGTATTCAGCGCACACGGTGTTTCACCCGCGGTCCATGAGGAAGCCGCAGCGCGCAATCTCAGGACCATCGATGCAACGTGCCCGCTCGTGACCAAGGTTCACAATGAGGCGAAACGGTTTGCTGCCGAGGGCTACGAAATTGTCCTGATCGGGCACGAGGGTCATGAAGAAGTTGAAGGGACCAGCGGAGAGGCCCCGGAACGAATCACCCTGATTGAGAATCCGGAACAGGCAGATGCCGTTGAGTTCGCGCCCGACGCGAAGGTTGCGTGGCTGTCGCAGACGACGTTGTCCGTCGACGAAACGATGGAAACCGTCGAGAGGTTGCGTACTCGGCTGCCGTTGTTGATCGACCCACCGAGCGACGACATCTGTTACGCGACGCAGAACCGCCAACTTGCCGTCAAGGACATCGCGCCACGCAGCGACGTTCTGATCGTTGTGGGTTCAGCCAACTCGTCCAACTCTGTGCGACTTGCTGAAGTGGGACTCGAGGCTGGAGCGAGTGCTTCGTACCGGATCGACGGCGCAGCCGAACTTGACCCGAGCTGGTTTGCCGGAGCCACCACCGTGGGGCTGACATCAGGTGCATCGGTGCCGGAAGAACTTGTTGACGGCGTTATCCAAGCGCTCGCCGATTATGGATTTGGCAACGTGGAGGTGGTGTTCTCAGCAGAGGAGAGCCTGACCTTCGCGCTTCCGCCGGAACTGCGACGCGACTTGAAGACCGCCGCCACCACCAAATAGGGCAATCCGAGTGGTGTGACGTGGCGCCAGCGGTCAGCTATTGCGCAGTTACTTGCGCTTGCCGATAATCGCGCGACGAATGAGCACGATCACCAGCGCTGCTGCGGTGCCTCCGAAGATGTAGGGGGCATTAAATGCCAACCCGGTGCCAAGAAGTGAAAGTTCGCGAAGCAGCAGGCTGCCGGTACCCGTCAGTGTGGTTGGCTGACCAGCGATCAGTAATGCCGCGACGAATGCCAACGGCGGGATGATCACTGCGGTCCACAGGTCCCGGGGGCGAACCATCAGCGCCCCGAGGATCGAGGCCACAACAAACGCTGCGCCGGTGAACCAGGTGAATTCGCGGTTCATCGTCATATCTACGAAGCCAACAACGGTTGTTACCCCGGTGACGAGGAGGACAACTCCCCAGGTGCCGAGCCCTCGTTCCGGGCGCGTTTCGGCGACGACAGGCGTGGGATCGGCCGCAACAGCAGTACTCATGGGGGAAATTGTCTCAGGAGGGGCCTTAGCGACGGTCGCTGCACCGGCGGGAACGTCTACGACCGCCGGGACAACCGCAGTCGCACCGGCCGCCTCGTTGGCGGAGGTCTCCGGCGGTTCGGCATGTTGTGTGCGGTACAGCTTTGAGGTCCGAACCGTCGGTCCGACCTCAATCTTCGGAGTGTGGGCGGCATCAGCCGTTGGATCTGCCGCCGATTCCCAGGGCCAGCGGGTTGGTTCGTCGCTCGGTTCGTCCGTTGGTGCGGGTGCTGGGCTACGAATAATGGCGCCTGACTCCACGGATTCATCACCTTCTACTGATGGCGCCCCAGCGCGCTCGTTATCGTCGCTTGGGCTCGTCACAAGGCAAAACGTACGTCACTGCGGCTGTGTGCCGGTTAATGCCACGCCCGACGATTGGCGGATTAGTCGATCAACCTGTTGCGGTGATTCGATGGGGTCCTGCGCTACCCCCAGATCCGCCATCCTGCGAGCGGACACCAGGACACGGGCTTCATACGAGCCAACCAGCTTGTTGTAGTTGTCTGCGGCAGCGCCAAGGCTTGATCCGAGCTTGACGAGATGGCCCGTCATTGCGCGTAGTCGGTCGTGCAGTTCGCGGCCGGATTCGTGGATGGCGGCGGCATTTTCCGCAACGTCGCGGTCACGCCATCCCAGTGAGATCGTGCGCAAAAGAGCGAGCAAGGTCGTCGGTGTCGCCAGTACAACGTTGCGACTGAATGCCCGCTCCAGCAGGCCCGGGTCGGAACTCAGGGCTTGGCCCAAGAGTGATTCCGCTGGCAGGAAGAGCACCACAAATTCTGGCGCGTTCGTGAATTGACGCCAGTACCCCTTGGATGCCAACTGATCGATGTGGGCACCAACGGCGCTGGCATGGCGTGCGGCCACCTCCGCTGCGCTCGGACCGCTGCTGGCGAAGGATTCGGGTGCCCCACTTGGCTGTGACAGCAGCGCGTCCAGCGGAACCTTCGCGTCGATGACGATCGAGCGGTCATCCGACAGAGTCACCACCATGTCCGGTTTGATGGTGGAGTCCTCGCCGACGACGCGCAGTTGTTCCGTGAAGTGGACTCCGCGGGTGAGCCCGGCGACTTCGACGATGCGGCGCAGTTGGACTTCACCCCAGCGTCCTCGCTGGCCCGTGTGATTCAAGGCCTCGGCAAGTCGGCTCGTGTCGCGTAGAAGTGCAGCGTTGCCATCTGCCACCGCTCGTAGCTGCTCGGAAAGCTGCATCTGCGAATCGGCCTGTCCCTTTGCGACGGTGTCGACCCGACGTGCCAGTTCCGTCAACGATGCTGCGACTAGTTCGGACTCAACCGATCGACCGCTTGGCTCGGCGTCCACAGCGCGCTTGGTGCCGACCGAATGCATTGCGAACGCGGCGATCAGTGCCCCAGCGAGCGCGGCGACAAGGACGATCGCAATCCCTTCAATTGACATGGGGTCACAGTGCCCGGCCCGTCTGACAATTCTTCAGTCCGTAGGCTGTGCGCTTGTGAGTCTTTCGATTGGAATCGTCGGTCTGCCCAATGTCGGCAAGTCAACGCTCTTTAATGCGCTTACCCGCAACGATGTGCTGGCTGCCAACTACCCCTTCGCAACGATCGAACCCAATGTTGGTGTGGTGGGAGTTCCGGACCCACGCCTCGCCACGTTGGCGCAGATCTTTGGTAGCGAGCGGATCCTTCCGGCGACGGTGAGCTTCGTCGACATTGCTGGAATTGTGCGCGGCGCCAGCGAGGGGCAGGGCCTTGGTAACAAGTTCTTGGCGAATATCCGTGAGGCAGACGCGATCTGCCAGGTCGTGCGGTCCTTCGACGACGGCGATGTGGTGCACGTGGATGGCAAAGTCTCGCCCACGGATGACATCGAGACGATCAACACCGAACTGATCCTTGCCGATCTCCAGACACTGGAGAAGGCGATTCCGCGGTTGGAGAAGGAGGCCAGGCTCAACAAAGATCGGGCGGAGGTCCTCGAAGCGGCTCTGCTTGCCCAGACCAAGCTGAATGAAGGCCAGACAGTTTCTGCGTCGGGCATCGACCGCGAGCCGTTGCGTGAGTTGTTCCTGCTCACGGCCAAACCGTTTCTCTACGTGTTCAATCTCGATACAGATCAACTCGCCGACACTGAATTGCGCACGCAACTCGCTGGCCTAGTTGCGCCCGCTGAAGCAGTGTTCCTTGATGCCAAGCTCGAGTCTGAACTCGTTGAGTTGGACGCCGAGGATGCCGCTGAACTTCTTCACGAAGCAGGGCAGGACGAACCGGGCTTGGACATTCTTGCTCGCGCTGGCTTCGACACCCTGGGCCTGCAGACCTATCTAACGGCCGGGCCGAAAGAGGCACGCGCGTGGACAATCCACCGGGGCGATACCGCGCCAGAAGCTGCGGGAGTCATCCACACGGATTTCCAGAAGGGCTTCATCAAGGCCGAGGTCGTGAGCTTCCCGGATTTGGTGGCTGCAGGTTCGATGGCCGATGCCAAGGCCGCCGGTAAGGTTCGTATGGAAGGCAAGGACTACGTCATGACCGACGGCGACGTGGTCGAATTCCGCTTCAACGTTTAGCCACACGACCTCTGAGAGTTCGCCGCTGCCTGTCACCCGTTCGGCCGCACAACCGACTCGTCATTGACGGATGTGCTTAGCCTGAGAGTTCCCCGTCTCTGGGGTGCACTCTGGGCGCAAGGAGTCGACGATGAGGTCACGCGAGTGGCGGCGGGTGACAAATGTCGCGACCGGTGTTCTCGCGACGGCATTGGTCATTGCCCCCTTCGGTGTAGCGGCGGCAAGTGCCACTGATTCGGCGCCTACTCCGCAAGCTTCAACCGCGACTTCACCAGCTCCAACGAGTACCGATACCTCGCCCTCACCGGCGCCGACGACGAGTGCATCGGGCAGCGGCGTAGCTGGCAAGTCCTCGGCTGAGTCCCGCTCCCCGGCGGTCGCCCCGAAGGTAAGCGAGCGACCTGCGCCTGCACCCGACGCGGTGACGCGGTCGCTGAATAACGCATTCATCAAGACGATTGGCAGTGGGACGGAATTTACGACGCAACGCAGCACTGCATACGGCCAGGAAGATCCGGTAGGGGGCTACGCAGCCGTTGCTGGGACTGTGACCGGACCAGCCGGAGCGCCGTTAGCCGCGGGGACCTCCGGGGAGGTCAAAGCTGTTCCGGCTGACGACCCAGGTGCGGTAAGTGAATTCAGATACGCATCCTTCGGTGACGATGGTTCATTCACGGTTACAGGGTTGTCCGACGGTAACTACAAACTGCAAATCCAGGCTGGTCGGGCAGGCGACGGTACCGAGTACGTAACCGAGTGGTGGCAAGACGCAGTCGACGTCGATACGGCCACCCCGCTCGCGCTCGCAGCAGGCACTGTGATGCAGGTGTCCCCAGAGTTGGCGGTGCGAGCCCCCAATACCCATACCGGCTCTATAAGCGGGACCGTCCACGGTCCCGGTGGAGCCCCCCTCGTTGCGGGGACAGAAGTCGAGGTTGAGGTGTACTCACATGCTGGGGAGTACGTAGGCGGCGATGCCGCCGATCCAGATGACTTCAACTATCACGTGTCGGGACTCGACACTGGCTCGTACGACGTGCACTTCTCACCGCGTTCCCCTGTGGGCGTGGGCTACCTGCGCTCCTGGTGGAACGGCGCCCAGGATCAGTCCTCCGCGACCTCCGTCCCGGTTACTGATGGGCAAGAAAGCTCAGGCATCGATCCGAACCTCGGAGAGGGAAGTGCCATTTCCGGGGACGTCCGCGGGCCTAGCGGTGCGTCGTTGACGCCGGGAACCAGTGGCAGAGTCATCGTCGCGAGCGTTGGTGAGATCGGGGATCCAAATGATCCCAATTCCGTGTACTTCGGGTGGGGCGCGAATTTTGATGAGACTGGTAGCTATGTCGTAAATGGTTTGCCGGCGGGGGAGTACATCTTGAGAATTTCCGCCGAAGATCCCGCCGACAACGGCTACCGCACGAGCTTCTTGGGTGACACGGCGGAATCAAGACCAACAACCCCCGGCGCAGCGGTTCATGTCACTACAACGCAGGGCGCAGTTGCAGCAGGTCGGGATGCGAATCTCGCGCTGGCAGGAAAGATCACTG
>JAOAUD010000162.1 GCA_030157755.1 Candidatus Nanopelagicales bacterium | reverse complement strand
TGCCGAACCGCACATCCAGGCGAATCACTACGTCCGCCAATTGACTGTTCCATTCCGATGGCACACCGTGGAACAGCAGGGCCACAACTGACATCGCCCGCAGAGCCGCCAGGGACACGTACGGCTCCACCTCTGGGGCGACTGTCTCGCCCCCGCCCGCCCCAGGTCCCGGCATTTCGACCCCGTCACTCAGACCAAGGCGCCGAGCGAGCGGCGCTACCGAACCCGAAGTGCTCTCGTTGCCTCGTAGCGCAGCCAGTCGTCGTGCGCCGCAGCAACTGCCCGGAGTCGACACTTCCCCGCTTTGCGGCCGTAAACCTTGCCGCCACGGACCACGCAAGTCCGTGGTGTCGTCGAGGTCCAACGAATCTTCGTTCGCGCATCTGTTCGCGTCGGCAGCGTCTTGGACTTACCGCGCCGGACGGTCGTCGGGACCTTCCGAACCTGTTGTTGTTTGGTCACTGCGTCGCGGGCAGGAACCAACGCAGGGACAGCGGCGGGTGCGCGAATCACGGAACTCGGCGACGACGGAATCGACGCACCGTCGCCGTTGGTGGCCGTGACGAAGAAGCGGTAGTCGACGCCCGGCGACGCGCCTGTCACAACGCAGGAGGCGGCACCTGAAGTCGTGCAGCCAGCTCCCGCTGGCAGGGACGACACAAGGTAGCCAGTCACGGCCGGTGAACCCTGCGAAACTGCGCCATCCCAGGACACTGTCAGAGCTGAACCACTCACTGCGGCAACCGGTTTCCCGTCAACACCATCCGGCGCGCAACCACTGCTCGACGAGAGCTCAATATCTCCCAGGTCGAGGATCTGGCCCCGAAGCACCTCAACGCCTGCGGATTCAACAAAAGTGGCGCTTGACTTGTAGTAGCTCGTTTTGTAGCCACATCCGATGTCGGTGAACGCCAAGCGGTAGCGCCCACTGGGAATTTCTGACAGTTCGAACTTCCCGTCATCGATCGATGCCTGCGCCTGCCCAACCTGAGTGCCGGACTCGTCGTACGCGCGGACCATGATCCAGGAACCTGAGTCGAGCGGGCTGCCGCCTGGACCGACGAATCGACCGGAAGCGACAACGGAAAGGTCAAGCGAAACATCGATCCCGGAAGTAGACGTACCCGCAACAACCTCTACTGTCGCCGCGCCTTCCAGCGTCCGCGATTCGCCGTAGTACTCGGACAGATACGAATACGAATAGTCCTGGATGCGCACGCGGTACTGGCCAGGGTTCAAACCCCAGAGGCCAAAGGTCCCGTCAAAGTTGACGGGCAGCGACTTCACGTTGTCGCCCGCTTCATCGAATAGGTCAACCCACAACTGACGAGGACTTCGCAGCGGGACGCCGCGCGAATCCGACACCGTTCCAAGAATCGAGGCCGTATAGACAGCCGCGAAGTCGATAGCGGGAACCGTGCCGACGCCCACAGTGATCGCCGCCGCATTCTCAAGTGAGGATCCACCGAAGTAGGTGCTCGCATAGATGTCTGAACCTTCGCCGAATTGCGCGATGTAAGTCCCCGCATCAAGTCCTGTCACGGCATAACTGCCGTTCGAGGAGACGGTCGCCTGCCCGACCGGCGTGCCGTCTTGTGTCATCACCGACACGTACGGTTCGGCTCCGGAGTGCATCGCGCCCCCGGGCCACGTCACCGTTCCGGAAATCCCACCCGTTGGTTCGACCGCAGCGCTCGGGCCGCTGAGCGCTGTCCCCACCATCGCAAGGACCACCACAGCCATCAATGCACGCAGTAGCGTTCTCGGAGCAACGGAAATCAGCATCAGTCCCCCAATGGACAGTCGATACCGCTGACCACGGAATTGCCATAGCAGCTAGCTCAACCCTATCGCTGTGCGCAGCGACCTTGTGGGACGTCGTGGGATATCAACAGAGATTGTCGATTACCTGCCGACCAGCCGACACCCGCTACTTCGCCTTGATGGTCCTACGCGCCGCAACTCCGGCACCGCCGCTGTTGATTGCGCGCACCTCGAGGTACCGCTTCTTCGCGGTCCGCTTGAGTGTCAACGTCGTGGAGGTGCGAGCCGACGACCACCCGGCCGTGGTGAGCTTCGCCTTACTCTTGGCAACGCGGTACTGGTATCCAGTCGCCCCCGCAACGGCCGACCACTTCACCGCGGCCCTCCCCTTCTTGCTGCCCTTCTTCGGGTACTTCACCGATGGTGAGACCGCGCCCGGTACAGGGTCCACCCCCAGGTCGGCGGTGTAGCTGAAGGTGACTTTGCCGTCGCGGCCGTCTCCGATGTTTGTGACCTGAAAGAGGTTCGCACCGACGCCTGGATCTGATGTGCCAGGTGTCGGCGTTCCAAAGGTAGTTCCACTCGGCCCGAAGCTGCCGCCCGCGCCGCCGCCGCCGGGACCGTAGGCACCGCCACCGCCACCGTAACCGCCACCGCCGCCACCACCGGAACCGTCCGGCGTTGCTGGGACCGCGGTGTCAGCGAGCGCGGTATCGCCGTTGCCGCCATCCCCATTGAGTCCACTGCTGAACCCTCCGGTCGCACCGGAGGCAGCGCCATTTCCGCCGTTACCGCCATAGCCGAGATTCGAGAGAATCCCGCCCCCACTCCCGGCACTACCCAAACTCGCACTTGCGCTTCCGGGCGAGCCCCCGACACCTAGCCCGTGAAAGCGACCGCCTCCTTGGCCACCGCTGTCGCCGTTCTCACCTGCGCCATCGGGCAATCGGCCCGCGATGCCACCGTTACCGGATGCACCGCCAACACATGATGAAAGGCTGCCCGCTCCGCCACCGCCACCTGCAATGACAAGGTAGTCGGTACCGCGCATAATCACGGTCGCTCCGCCACCACCGCCTCCACCCGAGGCACCCGCCCCGGCAGCCCCGCCAGTTGAACCGCCGGTCGCAACATAGACGTGAAGCACCTGGCCCGGAGTGACAGCGATATCGCTCGTGACGATTGCGCCGTCGCCACCCTGTGCGCAAGCTTCGACCGGACTGCTAGCGCCCCCGCCGGCACCGATGGCAACTGAGTGCACGGACGTCACATTCGCCGGGACTGTCCAGTCCGTCGACGGGGTAGTGAACTCCACGGTGGTCGCTGCGGCAGCCGGGCTCGCGACGACAGCCGCAAGTCCAACCGGCACCGCGACTGCAAGCGCGGTGACTCCAGTAAGGGAACGCACCATCCGTGATCTCGCCATTGGCAAAGCATGGAGCCACAAGCGATGCAGAGTCCAGACGAAATCTCGAAAGTGTGACACGCCCGTCCGGGCGATAAGAGTGGCAGGAAACGCTGCCGATCGGGGCATGCGGCTCGTCATACCCAGCGCGTGCCGATAGCGTGAACCCAACCTTGGAGGATCCATGAAGACTCGTGCAATCGCTATCACTGCAATCGCAGCTACCGCCGTCATCGGACTCGGCGCGTGCAGCAGCAGTTCAACCACCTCAAACAGCCCTGCACCAACCGGTGATCTGAACACCATGAATGCCAATGGCGTGACGTACAAGTACCCCAAGAATTGGTCGGAACGAACGGACATCAGCACGCAAGCGCAGCAGGGAAACCGTGCTTGGCAGCAAGCGGTGGGTCCGGACTCAGTCAGCCTGTCAATCCTGAGCCAATACGACCTGAACGTTGAGGTCACACCCGAAAACGCATCCCAGCTTCAGGGAGAGGTTGAGACAACTTTGTCGAACCTCGCGAAGCAAGCGGGCGGCTCCACGACCTCAGCCGTCACAGCTGAACAGACTGCCGGACTACCCGGATTCACCACGACATTGACGGTGAAGAACCCATCAGGCACGGAGGTTTCGAGCACAGTCTGGTTGTTCTTCAAGGGCAAGACGGAGTACTTCCTCAACTGCCAGTACGTGCCAGCACAACAGGCTGAGTTGCTCGCTGGCTGCAACACCATTCGTACCACGTTCGCTATCACCGGCTAGAGCATCGATTCGGAGCCAAAGGTCTGGTGAACAGGTGACCTTTGGCTCCGCAAATCCAGCCTTCACTCCTGGATAGTAGTTAGATACTTGTAGCGTCAACATCACTGTTGGCCCTCGTGAGGGCGGTGCAATGTCCGGTTCGAAGTCTTCGCTGCCGATTGCAGTTCCGATTGTCGCTGGAACCGCGATCAAGGGACTTGCGGCGAACGTCATGATGCGCGGCGTCATGGAACGACACCCCAACGCCTTCCTCGTGACTCTGCAAAGCTTCGGCGTCACGCTGCCGTTGACTCGATCCCAGCAACACATTGCCGACGACATCCGCAAGGGCCTCGCAGGCCAGGGGCGACTACCGGACTGCCCGCTCGTCCTGGTCGGCCATTCACAGGGCGCCCTCGCGGCATTGCGCTACGCCATCGACAATCCGAAACAGGTCAAGCACGTCTTCTCCATCGGCTGCCCTTGGCACGGGTCAGTCAGCGCGGGATTCTGGTCGAACCGCGTGGTGAAGGTGACGGGCCGCAACTTCGTTCCGGCACTACGAGACATGGCTCCCAATTCGGAGTTCCTCACGCGACTACACGCGGACATTCCATCCATCGCCGATCGCGTCACGAACATCTACAGCACTCACGAGATCTTCATTCGCCCCTACGTCTCAGCCCACATCGATGTGCCAGGTGTCAGCAATGTGCTGATCGCGACGAAGGACGAATACGCAAAGCATTTGCGAACCTTCCCTGACCTACCCGTCGACGAACTCGTTCTGGGTCGCGTCACCCATGCCGGAGAAATGAACACTCCCGAGGTTCGCTCGCTCGTATGGCGCAAGGTGGATGACCTCACTGCCGAGATTCGCTTGAACCGGCCACAATCGAACACTCGGCAACCCGGAACGCGGCGCACGCCTCCAGTCCAACGTTCAGGGTCAGGCGAGTCTGCAACAGCATCCGCCCGCTAAGAGAAAAGGTGTGCCATGAGAAAGACGCACGCAGCGTTGACGATTGCCGGCCTGTCCGTGATGCTGGCGGTGGCTGGCTGCTCCAGCTCGGCTAGCAGCCCCACAAGTTCGAGCCCATCGCCGACCGTTTCAGGAACGAGCAGCGTGCTTCCACCCATACCCATCACCAAATCCGAAAACATCACCGCGAAAGTCGGGGACTATCTCAACGTGACGACGCCAAACGTCACTCGGGTCTCGACCAACAATGCGAAGGTTCTTGACGTATCGCAGCCCCACAGCGACGGCAGCGCGCAATTCAATGGCGGAGCGAAGGTCGTTGGGCCCGGAAAGGCCACCCTGTCCGTCTACGGCGGCATCACGAACCTCGAGATGTACTCAGTAACCGTCACGGCCACCAACTAGAAGCCCGGATTCAGAAGTGGCCCATTGGTTACGACACGCATCGGAGGTGGCACCGTCAGTAACCGCCCGCGCAGTACCTCGCGGGTACCGTGGTTATCTCACTAGCCCCGCACGGTTGGACAGGTCGCAATGACTCGAACGATTAGGCGTCACGGCTTGGTCGCGACGGTCACCGGCGACGGTCCGCCACTACTACTGATCCACGGCTTGGGCAGCTCGCGTCGAGTGTGGCGGCCGATCACTGAACGCCTGAGCGAGTCCTTCACAACAATCGCGGTTGACCTGCGCGGCCACGGCGACTCCGACTGGCTCGATCCCGCACCCGAAGAACTCCACCCAGCAGAGCATGCAGCATTTCTCAAACCCCTCATCGACGACTTCTCCGACGGGGCAATCAACGTCGCGGGCAACTCGATGGGAGGTTGGATCGGACTCGAAATCGCCGCCAACGGATGGGCGGCGTCACTTACAGCGCTCTGCCCAGCGGGCCTGGAGTTCGATCCGTGGGTCAGCCGCAGCGACATCTTGGTGCTACGGCGACGGATGTCCCAGGTTCTCGGGCCACTCATGCCGCCAGCGACTGAGTTGGTCGGCAAGACCCCCTTCCTGCGGGATTTGCTGATCGGTGATGCCACCGCGAACTTCTCCACCCTCGACACCCAAGTACTGGGTGACGCCGCGACCGCGATGCGCCAAGCCCGCGGCTTCTATTCAAGCCACGACGGCATGCTGCACACCCTGTTCGACCGAGCCCTTGAGATTTCACACGAGGTGCCGGTCAGCATCGTCTGGGGCACACAAGATGAGTTGCTTCCGCCAGAACGCCAGCGTCGAGTCGCCGGGCCCCCACACGCGAAGTGGATAGTCCTCGATGAATGTGCCCACGTACCGATGTGGGATCAACCACGCCGCACGGTTCAAATCATCACGGATGCTGCTCAGGCGGGAATCATTTCGGCCGCCTGAGACGTTCGACTATTGCCAGCGCGGCATCAAATGGCACACTGAGATGACGACAACGAAGGGCAACGCGAATGTCACGGCGAGATCTGTGGGACCAGGTTGATGGTGACCTGTACCAACTTCTCGGCGTCGAAAGCAGCGCATCTGCCGACGAAATCCAGGTGGCGTGGCGATCTACCGCCAAGCGCCTGCACCCTGACCGTGGTGGATCGGTCACCGAATTTCAACAGGCGGAAATCGCCTACCAGGTCCTCAGTGATCCACTTGAACGTGGCCGCTACGACCGCACGCGTCGGCAGTCCCAGCCCAACTCCGCGCCGAATCCCGGCGCCCGCCAGTATGCGTACTCGTATTCGTACACTGCCGGTGGCCAGTCATCGCGGCCGACAAATGCGCCCTACTTCGATCCGGACAGTCCGGACCCCTACGGCGACGCACGATCCAACACAACACGCAAACCACGGAATCCGTGGTTTGTTGCGCTCGCGATCTTGCTCGGCATCCTCGCTGTCGTTGCCGCAGTCATGCTGGCGCTCGTGACGTTCCTTGTGCTGTTTGCCGGCGTCATTCTCCTGGTGGGCCGTGGGCTCACTGGACGCGCTAAGCCGGACCGAACGTCCACGTAAGACTGCTTTCCACCAGCGCCTAACTAACGCGCCGCCGACTCCTTATGCACCTTGGCTGGCTTCGGCATTGGCTCGGTGAGTTTCACGACGGTCCACACGCCAAGAACGCGATCGACGGGTAGTCGCAGGTATACGGAAGGGTTGAGCGCGACCCGTTGCATGAACGCGTACAGGTACTGACGCCGCATCCACATATGGGCACTCTTGGAAGGCTCGATTGACACTTGGTGCACGACGTACACGCACTCATTGGGCAGGATCGGGACGCCTTCAGCCGCAATCGCATCCATCACGTCTTCGGCCCGCACGCGCTCCATGAATCCAAGGTGCACCGCAACCTGCGTGACATCCGGGTAGGGACGATGGACGTCCAATCGCTTATCTGGATCAACCCGCGGCACAGTCGCGGTCACGAACTGCAGCAGGACGATCTGGTCGGCGGCGCTGCGCAGTAGCCGAGTCTGTTGAACGAGGGCGAAGGGCGTCACGTTCAGGTCCGTTGCCAAGTAGACCCGAGAACCAGGCACTCTCACGATGTCGCTGGCGTTCAGCTCATCAATGAAGTCCTTCAACGGCGGGCCTAGAGTCTTCATCTTGGCCTGCAGCAACGAACGACCACGACGCCAGGTCATCAGGACGCTGAAGACGATGAATGCGACCGCAAGCGGGAACCAGCCGCCATCAGCGAACTTCGTCAGGTTCGCCAAGAAGAAGGCGCTGTCGATGATGAAGAACACCACAAACACTGGCCACACGAAGATGGGCTTGACCTTCCAGTAGTTGAGAGCAACCACCGTGATCAGACAGGTTGTTATGACGAACGTCCCCGTCACCGCGATGCCATACGCCGATGCCAAGCGCGAGGAGTCCTGGAACGTGATCACCAGGATCGCCACGGCAATCATCAGCATCCAGTTGACGGCCGGGACGTAGATCTGGCCTCGCTCCGAGCTTGACGTATGGCGGATCAACAACCGTGGCAAGTAGTCGAGTTGGATCGCTTGGCGCGTCATTGAGAACGCGCCTGAAATGACCGCTTGCGATGCGATGACCGTTGCCAACGTCGCGAGGATGATCACCGGCAGTTGGATGGAGCTCGGGACGAGCAGGTAGAACGGGTTGGTCGACGCCTGCGGATCCCGAACAACGAGCGCGGCCTGCCCGAAGTAGTTCAGGTACAAGGCCGGTACCGCGATGACGAACCACGAGAACCGGATTGGCCCGCGACCGAACTGCCCCATGTCGGCATAGAGCGCTTCAGCACCCGTCACACACAGGACCACAGATCCCAAAGCCAGGAATGCCAGCATGGGTTCACCGCTGAAGAAGCTCACTGCATACATCGGGTTAATCGCCGCAACGATCTCCGGGGTCTGGACCAGGCTGACAAGGCCGAGTACAGCAATCGTGACGAACCAGATGAACATCACTGGACCGAAGGCTGCACCCATCTTCCCGGTCCCATGCCGCTGCACCATAAACAGCGCGACAAGAATCACCACGGCGATTGGCACAACCCACGGAGTCAGCCCCGGATCAACGAGCTCAAGCCCTTCAACGGCCGATAGCACGGAAACGGCCGGGGTAATCATGCCGTCGCCGTAGAACAGCGCCGCACCCAAGATGCCCAGGCCCATGATGAGCTTTCGACGGTGCTTCACCTTCGAAACCGCGAGCGAAGCGAGCGCCATGATGCCGCCTTCGCCATCATTGTCGGCCCGCATCACGATGAGCACGTACTTGATCGACACAATCAGTGTCAGGGTCCAGAACACCATCGACGCCGCGCCATAAACGCGGTGCTCAACAGCTGGAATGTCGTGGACACCGTCGAAGATTTCCTGAAACGCATACAGCGGGCTAGTACCGATGTCGCCGAACACAACACCGAGCGCACCTAGTGCTAAAAGTGCCTTGCGATTCGAGCGTGGAACCTCAGCGCTCGTCGCGACATCCGTTACTGCGCTCACAGCGGCAAAAACTACCGCGCAACGGCCCCGCGTTGCTGAGTACGAAGATCCCGTAACGCGGTGTTGGCAAATCGTTCGACGGGTTCGGTCATGGACGGAGGAAGGGGCGGACTCCTATCCGGCACCTTCGAGCTGCTCGGCGAGCTCCATCCACTCGAGTTCAGCCGCATGCTTGCGCTCTTTGCTCTCAATCAGAGCCGAGTTCAGCTCAGCGCATTTTTCGTAGTCTGTAGCGTGCTCAGCGAGCTGGTCATGCAGCTTCTGTTCTTCTTTGTCGCAGGCCGCGATCGTGCGTTCGAGCCGTGATAGTTGCTTCTTGGCAGCGCGTGTCTGCGTCGCGTCAAGGGCCGCCGCCGAGGCGTTGCTGACGTCGGCGTCAGGAGTGAATCCTGGCTCGTCTGCCATCAGCGGGACGTGGTCGGTTTCCTGCCGGATCTTCAAGTACTCCGGAATCCCGCCGGGCAGGTGACGGACCGTCCCGTCGCCAAGGAGTCCGAACACCAGGTCGGTAACGCGCTCGCAGAAGTACCGATCGTGCGACACCACGATCAGGGTGCCACCGAAGGAATCGAGCAGGTCCTCCAAAGCCGTAAGGGTCTCGACGTCGAAGTCATTGGTCGGTTCATCCAAGATCAGCACGTTCGGACCGTCCATCAGCAGCCGCGCCAACTGCAGGCGTCGACGCTGACCTCCCGACAACTCCGCGACGCGGGTCCACTGACCATCCGAATCGAAGCCCAGCCGTTCGGCTAGCTGCGAGGCAGTCAGTTCTTGACCCTTACCCAACTCAACACGATTCGCTACCCGTTCAATCGCTTCAAGTACTCGCCAGGACGGATCCAATTCGGCGAGGTGCTGCGACAGGTACGCGGCCTTCACTGTCTTGCCCGCGAT
>JAOAUD010000161.1 GCA_030157755.1 Candidatus Nanopelagicales bacterium | reverse complement strand
TCGCGCGAGCGATCGTGAGCCCCAGCCCACTGCCCTCGCCGTCGTTGCGTCGTGACGCGTCGGCTCGATGAAATCGGTCGAAGACGGCATCGAGTTGGTCTGACGCAATCCCATCGCCAGTGTCGCTCACGCTAATGGTGACCTCCGCTGCAGTGTGTTCGCAGCTCACATCCACCGAACCCCCTTCGGGGGTATGGCGGAGTGCGTTGTCGAGGAGGTTGGACAGCACTTGCTGCAGGCGATCGGGGTCAGCCATCACGACGACGTCACTGCCCGGCTGCAGGCACCGCAGTTCCACACCTTTGGCTTCATACCGAAGCTCCGCTGAGCCGCAGGCGGCACTCACCATCGCATTCGTTTTCAGCTCCTGAATCTGCAGTTCCAGTGCGTGTGCCTCGACGGCCGTGAGTACTTTGAGATCGGTCGCCAAGCGACGCAATCGCGCGACTTGATGGCGCATGACCGCGTAGCTGTCGGCAGAGGAAGGAACGACGCCGTCTTCCATGCCATCGATGTGCGCTTCGAGTGTCGCTAGTGGCGTCCGCAACTCGTGGGCGAGGTCCGCGAGGAGCTGCCGTCGCGCTGCATCTGTCTGAGCCAACTGCTCTGCCATTTCGTCGAAGGCGACCGAAAGAGCGGCAAGTTCTCGTCCAAATGAGTCGTGCGGAACAACAACTTCGTAGTTGCCCTCAGCTACGGCTTCAGCGGCCAGAGCCAATTGGGCGATTGGTTGACTGATCCGCTTTGTCAGGAGCCAAGACAGCAGCCCCGCCCCGACAACCGATGCAACTACGCCGAAAGCCAGCGCAAGTGCAAACGAAGATTCGAAGGCTTCCTGCGCGTGGTACTGCACCATCGAGTTCGCTTCACCGGTTTGCTCAAAGTGGTAGGTAAATAGTCGCGGCGCAATCAGTGCGGCCGTGATCGCGAGCGTAATCGCTCCAACAGCGATCACCACGATCTGCCCGGCCATCATTCTCACAGCCAGACTGCGCGGCCGACTCATACGACCATTCCGTAGCCGACCCCGCGGACTGTGCGAATCCACCGCGGCTCAGCTGCATCATCACCAAGCTTGCGGCGAACGTGCCCAACATGGACATCTACCAAATGTTCATCGCCGAACCAGTCGGGACCCCACACCGCGTCGATGAGCTGTCGACGACTGAAAACCTGGCGCGGATTGGCGCACATGACGGCCAAGAGGTCGAACTCCGTTCGGGTCAGTTCCAATTCACGATCGTCGACCTGTGCTTTTCGTGCCAATGGATCGACTGTCAGCGAACCGATTTGAAGCACCTGACCCTCGGCCCCGACGGTATGGCCTGGGGACGACTCAAAAGCTCGAGGTCGGCGCAGCATCGCTCGAGCCCGAGCAACCAGTTCGCGGGGAGAGAACGGCTTCACGAGGTAGTCGTCGGCCCCAACGGACAAGCCAACGATCTTGTCTACCTCTTCGTCCCGAGCCGTCAACATGATGATGTAACAGTCGCTGAAGGTTCGGATTCGTCGGCACACCTCAACTCCGTCCATGCCTGGCAACATGAGATCCAAAACGACTAGGTCGGGCCGATGGTCCCGTGCCGAAACCACTGCGTCGCTCCCGTTGAATGCGAGGTCTACCTCGAAACCGTCGCCTTCCAGGTAGGAACCAATCACCCTGGCAAGCGCCTGCTCATCGTCCACGACCAGCACACGCGATCGCTGGGCCACGCACACTCCTCTCACTCAAGCTGACTCCCGCGGTCTGAACATCTTCTGGCGCCGACAGCGACCTACGGAAGGTTGTGGAGTAGATCTCGTGTTCGAACGTACTCCTCAGTGGTCAACTCACCGGCGGCCAGTCGGCGGCGCAGGATCTCATCTGGCGTGTCGACGTGCTCCCGACCTTGTTGCGGTGTTGATCTTGTGAGGGCTACGACGACCCACACGGCCGCGCCAACCAACATGATCCATATGACTGGCATAAGTAGCATCCATAGATTCCCGCCGCCCTGGTTGTACCAACCCATCATGGTGGTCTCCTTCAGTTGTCGTTAGTTCGATCATCGCTTCAGTCTGTATTCGTACGGGCGCAGTCTGATGAAGTTTCGGTGAAGATCCGTGAGTTGTTTGGCTCGCCGATCGCGACTACTTGAGGTAGTTGAAGGTGGTCATCATTCCGGACTCCGCGTGATAGATGTTGTGGCAATGCAGCATCCATTGGCCTGGATTGTCAGCGTCAAACTCGATCGTTATTGAATCCATGGGCGCGATTGCGATGGTGTCCTTACGTGGTCCATCGTGGTTCAGATTAACGACTTGGAAGGTATGGCCGTGGAGGTGTACTGGATGCCACATCATGGTGTTGTTCGTGACCTTCATGCGGATTCGTTGGCCCTCGCGCACGGGTATTGAGACCCCACCAACGCTTGGTGCAGCGATGCCCCATTCGTAGCCCATCATTGCGCCATTCAACGTGACATCGAAGGTTTGGTCAGCGGGCCTCACAGGAAGCGAGGATTCCGGGTTCGCGTGGAGGTCGCCCAAAGAAACCGGATCTTGGGTGAGGTCAGCGGGCGGTTCCATTGTTGATTGCGAACCCACTTTCGGAGCGCGAAGCATCGCCGAAACCGAGGCACGCTTTCCTTCCACTTGAGCGACCAAGGACATTGACCCTGTGCGCGGTGCGCGAACCAAAACGTCGTAGCGCTCGCCCATGCCGATGACCAAGGTTTTCGCTGGTAACGCATGTAGTTCGTATCCGTCACTGGCCACGACCGTCATTGCTCCACCGCTCGCCGCGATTCGAAATGGCGTGCTAGCTGCCGCATTGATCAGGCGCAGGCGTACCTGCTCGCCAGGCGCTGCGTCGATCACTGCTGGATCAGCTGAGGATCTCCCATTGATCAAGTACATCGGATAGTCGATATCAACGGTGTCTGCGCCGAGTGGTTGAGAAGCGTTCGCGGCACCGCTCATCCCGCCGTGAATCATTGACCCGTGGTGCATTCCCGACATGCCTGTTTGACCAGAATTGGGTGAGCCAGCGCCGGTACTCCCGGATTGGAGTTGCGCGAGCTGCTGGTCTGGCGTACGTCCTACTCCATCGGTCCAATCATCCAGAAGGATTGGGATGTCGCGTGGTCCGGTCGTTGATTTCGACGTGATAGTCAGCGGACCGTACAAACCGCGGTCCAGTTGGACTCCGACATGGGAATGGTAGAAGTAGCTCCCTTCGTGGGAGACCACGAACTCGTAGACGAATCGAGCCCCGGGGGCAATGGCTTCTTGGTTCAGCTGGGGAACACCGTCCATGTCATTGCGTATCGCGATCCCATGCCAATGAACCGTTAAGGGTTCCGGCAGATCATTAACTACCTCTGCGCGGACCACGTCGCCAACTTGCGCCCGGATTTCCGGCCCCGGCACCTGGCCGTTGAAGGCCCAGGTCGAGACGGTTCTGCCACCGATCAAGACCGTGGTCGGTGCCGCAACGAGCGTTATGTTCCGTGTTGTCGCATCCGCAGTCTTTCTGGCTTGTTCGGTTTCGGGGATCAACGAGTCATGGGGATCCACGACGGAGTTGTTCGTAGTCGCGCGCAGCGCGGTGGCGACTCCTATCCCGGCGAGGCCCAGAATTCCGACTGCGAAGACCGTGAAAAGGCCCATGATTCGCTTACGCATGAAGGTCTCCGTTCTGAACTGCTGCTCGAGCCCTCACTCTCGTTGTGTCCCTTGAAGAACCACCTGGGAAAACGATGAAGGTTCCATGAAGACCCGTTTCAGGTGGTTGACCAAGGGCTGGGTGACCCACAGACTGGCCGAGAATTCGCTACCTTCACCAACTCGGAAAGGCACCCAATGTCGATGCCCACCTCACGCTTCGTCCGCTACACCGCCGGGGCAGCAATCCTGACGATCGCGTTGGCCGGGACGGCGGCCTGCTCAAGTTCGGCCAGTTCCTCGCCGTCAGCTTCAAGTTCGGCTGGCGTTGTCATCAACGGCCACAACGCCCAGGACATGGCATTCCTCACCGACATGATCGCGCATCACCAGCAAGCAATCGACATGGCGCAAATGGTGCCGAGTCACACGAACAACGCAAAGGTGACGGCACTCGCCGCCCAGATCGAAGCAGCGCAGGGGCCCGAGATTGCAAAGATGCAGACGTGGCTGGATGAGTGGAATGAGGGCCAACCGTCTGCGTCAGCTGGATCGGAGTCTGCAGCGAGCGGTCACGGGATGTCTGGAATGGACCACGGCGCTGCGCCATCGTCCTCGTCCTCTCCGATGCCCGGAATGATGACGGACAAACAAATGGCGGATCTCGAATCAAAGAATGGTGCGGCGTTCGACAAGATGTGGTTGACCATGATGATTGACCACCATCAAGGGGCGATCACCATGGCTCAACAGGAACTGGCCATGGGCGAGAACGCGCAGGTCAAGGCAGTCGCGCAAGCAATCATTGACGGCCAGACAACCGAAATCGCGACAATGAAGGCGATGCTCGCCCAATAGCCGCGGGGTCAATCACGGACTCACTGAAATCGCTGAGGCCTACGCCGAGGCCCAGCCGTTGTCCACCGTCATGATCGCGCCGTTGACGTTTGATGCCTCACTTGATGCCAACCACGAGATTGCAGCAGCGACTTCATCGGGCTCCGCGACCTTCGCACCGGCCGATGCCATTGCCTGCATCGCGCGGTCAAATGCCCACGGAACATCTGGCATCGCACTTGATGAGATAGCTGTGGCGACGGCGCCGGGAAGTACCGCGTTCGATCGAATCCCCTTCGGCCCGTACAGATAGGCGATGCTCTGCACGAGTCCGATGACTGCGTGCTTCGACGTTGCATACGCGGTCCCCGCCGCGCCACCGCCCAATGAGGCCCTCGAACCGACCGTGACGAACACCCCTGCGCCTTTTGCCTCGAATACTGGAATCGCGGCCCGCGATAGTCGCATCACGCCCGTCACGTTGACGTCCATGACTCGATTCCACATATCGTCGGTCATCTCGCCCAGCGGCAGGAAGTGGTCCATGATCCCGGCGACATTCGCCACGATTCCCAAGTCGGATCCGGCCGCGGCGATTAACGCGTCAACGTCCGCTTGAACGGTCACGTCGGCTGGGATCAGCGCAACAGTCAGGCCCTCTGCTTCAAGAACGCCAGCAGTTTCAGTCAACGCGGCTTCGTTGACATCGCACCCGACGACGTTCGCCCCCTCGCGCGCTAGCCGCAGAACTGTCGCGCGGCCGATGCCGTTACCGGCGCCAGTGACGATTACTTTCTTTCCGGTGTGGCGGGTTGTGTCCATGAGGATCTCCCAACGTCGATGCGGTCCACCTCCATTGTCCACCTCGTGAAGTGGAGATAGGCGCGAAGGAACATCACCGACTGCGCACCGGTTCGTGCCGTTGCGTTGGGCGGGCATGCGCGTGCCGGAGGTTTCAGGTTTGTACAGTGCCCGGATGGATGATCACGCCCAACGAACTGTCTTGCCGGTACCCGACCGTCCGTACACCGGGTACGTCCCCTACGACGCGAAGGAACCGGATGCGCAGTTCCCTCCGATCGAGGAGATACGCCCGCCCGGGACGGCGCCCAACGTGTTGATCGTCCTGCTTGATGATCTGGGATTTGGTGTCTCCAGCGCCTTTGGGGGACCGGTTCGCACGCCAACCGCGGATCGTCTCGCAAACGAGGGCCTTAGGTATACGCGCTTCCACACGACATCGTTGTGTGCGCCGACCCGCGCAGCCCTGCTCACCGGTCGCAACCATCACTCGGTCGGCATGGGTGCCGTGACCGAGGTAGCGACGTCTGCGCCGGGGTACAACTCGGTGCGGCCTAAGTCAGCTGCACCGATTGCGGAAGTCCTGAAACTTAACGGCTACTCAACGGCGCAATTTGGCAAGTGTCACGAGGTGCCGGCCTGGCAGGCAAGCCCGGTGGGCCCGTTCGACGCGTGGCCGACAGGCGGCGGCGGATTTGAGCATTTCTACGGGTTCATCGGAGGCGAGACGAATCAGTTTTATCCCGCCCTGTTCGAAGGCACCACTCCGATCGAGCCGAGTAAGACACCAGAGGAGGGCTACCACCTCACTGAAGACATTGCGGACAAGGCGATTGCCTGGGTGCGCAAGCAGAAGGCGCTAGCTGCCGATAAGCCATTCTTCATGTACTTCGCACCGGGCGCCGCACATGCGCCGCATCAAGTTCCGCCAGGGTGGGCCGAGCGTTACAAGGGCGAGTTCGATGACGGTTGGGATGCGTTGAGGGAACGCACGATCGCGCGTCAGAAAGAGTTGGGCGTGATACCCGCTGATGCCGAGCTAACAGAACGGCCTGAAGAGATACCGGCATGGGCAGATATGCCAGAGGAGTTGAAGCCGGTACTCGCGCGCCAGATGGAGGTGTTTGCCGGCTTCCTGGAACACACCGACTACCACACTGGCCGTGTCATCCAGGCGATCGATGATCTTGGCGTCCTTGACGACACTCTCGTCTTCTTCATCGTGGGCGACAACGGGGCTTCAGGCGAAGGAACCGTGAATGGGAGCTTCAACGAGGGCTTCGTCTTCAACGGTGCTGCCGCCCTCGAAACGCCGGAGTTCCTCGCGTCGAAGATAGACGAATTTGGCGGACCGACCGCGTACAACCACTACTCCGTTGGCTGGGCCCACGCGACGGGCACGCCCTACAAGTGGACGAAACAAGTCGCCTCGCACTGGGGTGGTACGCGCAACGGAACGATTGTTCGATGGCCGCGTGGCATTAAGTCGAAGGGAACTCGCACGCAGTTCCATCACGTCATTGACATCGCTCCGACCATTCTTGAGGCGGCTGGACTGCCGGCGCCAAGCTTCGTCAACGGCGCTCAGCAGATGCCATTGCACGGAACGGCGATGACGTATTCGTTTAACGCTCCCGACGAACCCGAGCGCCACGACCTGCAGTACTTCGAGTGCTTCGTCAACCGTGGCATCTACTACAAGGGGTGGACGGCGGTTACCCGCCACAGCACCCCGTGGGTCGTGGAGCCGCTTCCCGCGATTGATGACGATGTCTGGGAGCTATACGCCCCCGATGATTGGACGCAGGCGAATGACCTGGCGTCTGAGATGCCGGAGAAGCTCCGCGAGCTGCAACGCCTCTTCCTCATTGAAGCGGTGAGGTACAACGTCTTGCCTCTGGACGACCGACGCGTCGAACGTTTCCTTCCCGAGATCGCTGGGAGGCCGACCCTGATCAAGGGGAACAGTCAGCGGCTCTACCCAGGGATGGGGCGCCTGCCAGAGAACACAGTGCTGAACGTGAAGAACAAGTCGTTTGCCGTCACGGCCCGAGTTGAGATTCCGGACAACGGCGCCGATGGAGTCATCATCGCTCAGGGCGGCGCTTTCGGTGGCTGGAGCATGTATCTCGTCGAGGGACGGCTGACGTTCTGTTACAACCTTTTGGGAGTTGCTCGCATCAAGGTGCAGGCGCCGGATGCTGTACCTGCCGGCGCGCGCGAACTTCGCGCTGAATTCGAATACGACGGCGGCGGCCTGGGCAAGGGAGGTCTCCTGCGCCTGTTCATCGAAGGTGAAGAGCTCGCGTCGACTCGACTCGAACAGACGGTTCCAATGATCTTCAGTCCGGACGAAACTATGGACGTGGGTGAGGACCTGGCGACTCCAGTCAGCGATGACTACGGGCCGGAGGGGAACGGGTTCACTGGTGAGATCCAGTGGGTCCAGATCGACTTGGGTCCTGATGCACTGAACCCGGAACATCAGGTGCCGCCCGAGGAGCAGTTCAGAATCGCAATGGCCCGGCAATGAGCACGAAGCCAGCTGGAGCGAGTCCAGACCGCTTCAGGCTCTATCGCGGTGCTGAGGGAATCATCACCGGGACCGTGGTCTGCGCGGCAGTCATTGCGGCTGCGGCAGGCTTGTCCACTTCGACGGCCCAGTTGTGCATTTCGATCATCGGTACCGTCATTGTGTATTGGCTTGCCCACGTCCATGCATCGACCATTGGCCATGCGGTAGCGCAACAGGTGCCCCTGCGTTCGGCGCTTCGTGCTGGGTTGATTCACAGCGCGCCGCTAGCGGTCGTTTCTTTGGTGCCGTTGAGCATCCTGCTTGTAGCCGAACTCTTCGGCGCGGAACTTCAAGCCGCCGCAACAATCGCGCTCAGCGCGTCGATTGCGCTACTCGCCATCTATGGGTTCTTGGCCGGGTACCGCGGCGGACTTGGAGTGCGTGGGGCAATCGTGAGTGGGGTAGCAGGCATGGCACTTGGCGTGGTGATCTTGCTCCTCAAGGCTGCGCACTAGATTTCCACCGGGCAGAAGCCTGCTGATATTTGGATACCCCGGGGGGTATCAGGTAGGCTAAGGAAACCAAAACCACACGAGCCCACGGGAGAACACATCATGTGCCGACCAGCCACCTGCAGAACTTGCGGAAATACGACCTACGCGGGCTGCGGGCAACACGTCAACGACGTGATGCGGGGAGTTCCATCACGCGAGCGATGTAAGTGCGATTCAGGTAAACCAGCCAAGCGCACGATGTTCGGCTGGGGTTCGAAGAAGTAGGCCCCGCTTGCGTACGACTTGACTACGACCAAGCCGTTTCGCATATCCCACGCAGTAACCTCCGGCACGCAGCAGCACACGATCAGGAGACACCATGGAGCTTGAACCAGACGCAACCGCAGCGGCAGTTCGCCGCCTGCGACGAGCAGAGGGTCAGATCGCTGGCGTTATTCGCATGCTTGAGTCAGGCCGCGACTGCAAAGAGATCGTGACGCAACTTGCAGCGGCATCCAAGGCTGTCGATCGCGCTGGCTTCCAGATCATTGCCAGCGGGCTGCGCCAGTGTTTGGCAGACACCGAAAACGTCACGACTCAAGAAGATCTCGAAAAGCTGTTCATGTCGCTCGCGTAGTCAGCGGGGTAACCAGGTGGCGTAACTCTGAGGACTCTGGCTGCTCGACGAGTCACAGGAGCATCGCTGATCTGCGGGTACACCACCAAGAACCTGTTCCACGTGGGAACCGCACCCGGTGTAGCTGGCCTTTCCACACTCACGACACGTTGCTGGACTGCACATCTCTTACCTCCACGACTAACCGATGTCCTACTACCGTTGAAACTAATATACCCCGGGGGGTATAGTCAAATAGTACACAGGGCGCACATCCAAAGGTGTGCATCCGCGAACGTTGCGCAAGACGGAGGAGAAGTCATGAAGACAAACGAAAGTTCCATTGACCGACTGATTCGCGTAGGAATCGCAGTCGTTGCTGTGATTGTCGCGATCTTTGTGGGACCGGCGAGCGTTGTCGGCATCGTGCTCTTCGTCGTGGCCGTGGTGATGCTGGTGACTGCTGCTGTCGGCTTCTGCCCCCTCTACCGCCTATTCGGAATCAGCACCTGTCCCGTCCAACGTGACGAAGCGCCCACACCCGAACCAGTCGCTCACGCCTGAGGCACGGCGCGGGCTACTCAAGACAATTATCGAAAGCGATCAGGAGAACTGGCAGTGACCGATACCAAAACCGTTGTGATCGTTGGTGGCGTTGCTGGTGGGGCCTCCGCAGCGGCCCGCCTACGTCGGCTCAGCGAGTCGATGGAAATCATCGTGTTGGAGCGCAGCGGGTACGTCTCCTTCGCCAACTGCGGGTTGCCGTACCACCTGTCGGCAACGATCGCCGATCGCGGTGATTTGCTGTTGCAGACTCCCGAGAGCTTGCGTGAGAGGTTCCGCCTCGACGTCAGGGTTCGCAACGAGGTGACTGCAATCAACCGGAACGAACGGACTCTCGTGGTCAGGGATCTGGCTACCGGGGTCGACTATGAACTCCACTACGACGCGCTAGTCCTTTCCCCTGGGGCCGCCCCGATCGTTCCGCCGATCCCCGGCGCCGAACGAGGGTTGGTTCTTCGGGACATCGAAGATCTCGACCGAATGGTCAGCGAAGTGCGCAAGGCGCAAAGTGTCGTGGTTGTTGGTGGGGGGTTCATCGGCCTTGAAGCGGCAGAGAACCTCAAGGAGGCGGGACTGGACGTGACCCTTGTGGAGCTCGGGGACCAACTCCTCGCACCGCTAGATCCAGAGATGGCCAAGCCGTTGGAACGCGAATTGCGCCGCCACGGGGTGGCAGTCGAACTGGGGCACTCGGTGGCGGAGATTGAAGTCGGTACCGCGACGCTGGACGACGGTCGAGTGATCGCTGCCGATCTTGTTGTCTTCGCCATTGGAGTTCGCCCAGACGGACGCCTTGCTGCTGATGCGGGACTGAGGCTTGGGCCAACCGGGGGAATCGCAGTCGACGACGAACAACGAACAGAAGACCCAGCGATTTGGGCTGTCGGAGACGCAGTCGAAAAGATCGACATGCTTGATGGAAATGCGACGCTGACCCCACTTGCAAACATCGCGAATCGGCAGGGGCGCCGAGCCGCTGACAGCATTGCCGGGATACCGCGAAAAGTGCTCGCATCGCAAGGAACAGCAATCGTCAAGGTCTTCGGCAAGAGCGCCGCGGCGACTGGGTGGAACGAAAAACGACTTCTTGCTGCGGGCCGCGACTTCCTGGCAATCCACACTCACCCGAATGATCACGCTGCCTACTACCCAGGCGCCCAGACCTTTGCCATCAAGTTGTTGGTGGATCCAGCCGATGGAGCAATTCTTGGCGCACAAGCCGTGGGAGCCGAGGGTGTCGACAAGCGGATTGACGTTATCGCGACGGCGATGCGAGCGGGCCTGACGGCGACAGATCTTATTGACCTTGAACTCGCCTACGCTCCACCTTTTGGTTCTGCCAAGGACCCAATCAATCAGCTCGGCTACATCGCCGAGAACAGGTTGTCGGGGCTCTCGGACTCCGCCGACTGGTCTGAGATCGAGCAGCTTCAGAAGGATGGCTGGAAGCTCTTGGACGTGCGAACTCAAGAGGAGTTCGTCGAAGGCTCGATCCCCGGTGCACTTAATGCCCCGCTCGATGAGATTCGCGCTGAAATCGAGGACCTCCGGGGCTACGACTACCTCGTGTACTGCGCCGTCGGCCAGCGAGCACACGTGGCCACACAACTGCTGAACGCACACGGGGTCAAGGCCAAGAACCTAGACGGTGGCTGGACCACTTGGAGGAACACTCCAGCTGCCCAGACTGCTTCGCGGGCAGCACGAGACGCTCTCGTCGGAGCCACCAGCAGCTGAAGCTGGCGAAGCTTTCTCATACGTTCGTACGAGCGATCCCGGATTTCGGGCGCCGCCGAACGGGTGGTGCGTGACGTCGATGTGTGCGCAAATGTCCGGTTATCTGGGCAAATCTCCTGCGTTAGCTGGGTCACATAACGCTAACCCCGAGCCAGGAATCGCGATTTCACGCTTAGCCTCGATAAAGAAGATCAAGAGCCCCGACGCGCGATTCAAGCGCTATTGAGAGCAATCCACATGAAGCACCACAGTTTACGTTCGCATGCCCTTGTCATCGGTCTGTTGGCAATCGGCATCACTCTTGCCGGCGTCAACAGTTCGGCTGCCAACGATTCGCTCACCGACGGTGAGCCGCTGCAAGCAGGCCTCGCTGCCTCGGTGCCCGCCGCCGCGAGTTCCTCATCGACATCGTGGCTGAGCACGTTCGCTCGCCTCGAATCAGCCAATGGCGGCGAGCTCGCGTCGCGCATCGGCGCGGATTCTGCGGCCGGTATCGCTGCAGCACCCGCGGCCGCAAGTCCGGCATCCCCGATCATCGGCACTCACCCGACCCTTGGATCGTTCGCCGCTCCGATTACGCGCTTCCGCGATGGCGGCCATGCCTACTACCTCGGCGGCATCGGTCTGCATTCGTGCACGTACGTGGGCAAGTGCATGGACCTGTTCGCGCCCATCGGCGAACCCGTGTACGCCATGGCTGACGGCGTTGTGAAGATTCCGCCCTACGCACCGAGTAGCTACGGCAACTACGTCGTCATCAAGTTCCGTGACGGAACAAAAGCGATCTACGCGCACCTGAAGGAGATCACCGTCAAGCCCGGTCCGGTTGCCGCTGGCACCCAGATCGGAGCTGTCGGATGTTCTGGTACGTCCGGTGAGTTCAACAAGTGCCGGGCGTCCGAACAGCACCTGCACCTGGAGTGGTCAGGACTGAAATGGAAGTCCGGCGAATACGGCGAACTTCCACCGTTCTTCACGCAATGGCGTGGAGAACCGCAACGTTGCTTTAAGGGCTGTGGACCTGAGGGCAACTAGCGCTCAGCTGGTTGGCGGTGGATCCAGGCACACTTTGCGGTCCTGTCGGTACGCCGCACGTGCTTCCCGATATGCCGCATTCAGTGCCTGATCGGCGGCCCGTCGAGCCTGACGCAAGGTGCGGCGCAGACTGTCCGCAGTCGTTTCGTAAGCCCGAAGCGCAGCGACTCGCTCTCCACGATTCGTCGCAGCGGCTAGTGCTGCATCGCGCACATCAACTGCTTGTGCCAGCGAACTGCGGTACGCGGCCCGGGCATCTGCTCGCGCGGCTCTGCGAACTGCCCGGGCATCCGCTCTCGCGGCGAGCAGGCCAGTAAGCGCGTCAGTAAGACATTGCTCTTGTGTGGGCGTGAGAGCCCGATGCGCGGTGGCGGGGCGAGGCGCAGCTGTGCTGACGGCCGCCGTTCCCACTGATGTCAGCGTGAGGCCAAGCGCAACAGTTGCTGCCCCCACGATGCGAGTTGTTCGTTTCATTGTTCGACTCCGTTCGATCAGTTGGTCAGACTGATGACTAGGCATCGTCTCGTCGACTCGCTGGACTGAGGGCGACTACGCCAAATCGCGCCAATACACCCAAACGCATCAGCGAGCCGGGTCGGCTTCACCCGGATGGATGCCGGCAACTGATAATTGATCGCGTGACCTCGCCGATGCTTCATTCCTCGGCGTCAGTTGAAGTGGCAATCATCGGCGCCGGATTCTCCGGGATAGGTGCAGCGGCAGCCCTGAAACAGCAGGGCATCGATGATTTCGTGATCCTTGAACGGGCAGCCGAAGTCGGTGGGGTGTGGCGCGACAACAGGTACCCAGGCTGCCGATGTGACGTTCCGTCGGCGTTGTACTCGTTCTCATACAAGCCGAAGCCAGACTGGTCAGATCGGTTCGCGGCGCAACCTGAGATCCAGCAGTACCTCGCTGGTTGCATCACCGATCTTGGGCTCACGGCACACCTTCGGATGCGGGCAGACGTGAAGACCGCGCGCTGGGACGAGTCGTCGCAGCATTGGTTGCTGATGTTGGGCGATGGCGCCACGGTCACGGCGCGAATGTTGGTCGTCGGCTCCGGTGCGCTTAACGAACCGGTGATACCGCGCATCAGTGGCATCGAATCGTTCGAGGGTGAAACCTTCCACTCGGCGCAATGGCCATCGGACTTCGACCCAACGGGCAAGCGCATCGGTGTCATTGGGACCGGAGCATCAGCAGTTCAGCTTGTCCCCGAGATCGTTGATGCTGCGGCTCACGTGACTGTCTTTCAACGCACGGCCCCGTGGGTCGTTCCCAGGGGAGATCGCGCGATTCCGCAGTGGTTACGCACGACCTATTCGCGGATCCCCGGCACGATGTCAGTAACGCGCACGGCCGAGTACGTTCGGCGCGAAATGCTCACGGATACGTTCACGAAGAACGGTCGCTTGTTGAGCGTGGTCGAACGAACGGGGCGCCACCACATTCGTGCTCAGGTGCACGATGCCAAATTGCGTCGGCTTGTGACGCCGAAATTCCGAGCCGGATGTAAACGCATCATCATGTCGGACGACTGGTACCCAGCGCTCCAACGGAACAACGTCGATCTTGTGGTGGATCCCATCGATCGGTTCACAGAAGACGGCATTGCTGTCGGGCCGGCGGACGGTAATCGGCGAGAACACCGGTTCGACGCGGTGGTGATGGCAACAGGTTTCGCAGTTCAACGGCGATCAATTCTGTTTGACATCTTCGGTTCCGACGACAGGTCGATGGCGCAAGCCATGGCAGCGACAACTCCGACGGCATACCTCGGCTCGACCATTCCAGGGTTTCCGAACCTCGTTCTCATGACTGGCCCCAATACCGGGCTAGCGAACAACTCGATGGTCGTGATGATCGAAGCCCAAGCGGCGTATGCGGCGTCGATTGCCCGCCATCTTGTTGATCACCCGGATCGTGCCCTTGATGTCCGAGCGCAGGCACTCGCAAATTTCACCGCTGAGATGGAACAACGGCTGGCTCAATCCGTGTGGGCGGCAGGCGGTTGTTCTAGTTGGTATCTGGACGCCGAAGGCCGCGTCACAGCGCTGTGGCCAGGTCGTACTTCTGAGTTTCGTCGGCGCACGCGTGAACTGCGACTCGCGGACTACGTCGTGGTTCCACGGGTCGGGGGTGTTTGACGACACACTCTGGTGATCCAATAGAGGCGGGTGAAACCGCTTCCCCGCACAATAGTTTTTGGGCAAACCAGCCCTTCCCACAATCAGAAACGTTGAGGCTCAAATGGAATTCGGGCAATTTCTCTACAGCTTGATCGTGATCTTCTTCATGATCATCTACTTCATGATCCTGTTCAACATCATCTTCGACATCTTCCGCAGCCACGACATGGGCGGATTTGCCAAGGCGCTGTGGTTGATCTTCATCCTGTTCATCCCGCTGATCTCGATGCTGGTGTACGTGATCGTGCGTGGACCAGGCATGGCCAAGCGCAACCAGCAGATGGCTGAAGAAGCGCAGAAGCAGCAACTTGAGTACGCCAAGCAGCTCGTCAATCAAGACGGAGCAACCACGGTCGATCAGATCGCGAACGCTCAGAAGCTGCTCGACTCTGGTGCAATCACGCAGGCCGAGTTCGATCAGATCAAGGCAAAGGCGCTCGCCAGCTAAGTGTTGGCCCGCAACGAAGAAGGTCCCCACCTCGGCATTGCCGTAGTGGGGACCTTCTTCATTTGTTTAGCCCTTGCCGTTATTGGCGTTCCATTCGTCGATGCATGACTTCAACGAGTCGATCTCGGTGTTGGTAGTAGTGCGGGCAGCCTCAACACCGGCCTCGTTCTTCGCTTTGACAGCCGTCTCGAGTGACTGAAGTCCGGTCACGATCTGTTGCACATCCGTGGTGCACTTCTGCGCGATCGTTTGCGAGTTGCCGCTGAGATTGCCTTGCGCCGCCTGGAGCTGCTGAAGATCCGACTGGATCGCCGGCAGGTTCTGGTTCAGTGCGGCTTCGTAGGCCTCGGGAGACGACGTTGCGCTCACCACTGAGTTGATCTTCACCTGGATTGAATTGAGGGCGTCTGTGTACGCATTGGCCTGGTCAACTCCACCGCAAGCAGAAACCGCGAGAGCAATGACGCCAGCGCCAAATATGCCGATAGAGGCTCGCAGGGATCGCTTGCGATTCACGGACTGAAGTGGATTCGCAACGTGTTGGCTCATGGCAGAAAAGTACCGTGGGGACCTATGTCACTGGTGGTTTTAGTACCCGTCTGGAACGATTAATTGTCGGGTTCGAGTGCCCGTGCCAACCAGTCGGTGGGGCAGTGCGATCCTCGAATAACCTGGCGGTAGGCCACCAGGAAGCGACTAGGAGTCTGCGATGACTGAACCAAACGCAACCACGAAACCAGCAGCGGGTCCAGTTGTTGTTGGTGTCGACGGGTCGATCGCAAGTGAACGAGCACTCCTCTGGGCCGCAGAACATGCCTTCCGGATGCAGGTAGGACTTCGCGTGGTGTTGGTTCGTACTCACCCAGTTCCTGTGACAGCTGTTGCTCCGGCGCCGGTTTGGCCCTGGCCCGTCGTGCATCACCGTGACGAGCAGGGGGTCGCTGAGACCCGCAAGATGCTGACCGAAATCGTTAGCGCAACGATCCCGGCGAAGTTTGACGACAACGTCACAGTTGACGTCATTGATGGCGATGGCGCTAGTTCGATCATCGAAGTTGCCCGTGAGCATCGGGCGTCCCTGATCGTCGTAGGGCGTCGTGGACGCGGTGGATTCAAGCGGTTGTTGTTGGGATCGGTCAGCGACGAAGTCGCGACCTACGCGCCATGCCCGGTGGTGATTACTGGCAAGCAACAGGAGTGGGAACCGCAATCGACGATCGTGGTGGGAGTCGACGGATCGCCAGACAGTGACCGGGCATTGGCGTGGGCTGCTCACCAGGCAGGGCTCGTCGGCTCGCGATTGCACGTGGTCCATGCTTGGGAGCCACCGTATGCCGCACCGGACAGCTTGGCAGGAACGATGCCGTTCCTCGCGGGTGATCAAGCGGAGTTGGCGAAGCACGCACAGAAGGTCCTGGACGACTCGATCGCGCGGAGCATCCCGACTGACACCTCCCTGACGGTCACCAGCGCCGTCCTTGAGGGCTACCCGAGTGCGGTGCTCACCGAGGTTGCGAGCGGCGACCATGCGGAGCTACTCGTAATCGGCACCCGCGGCCTTGGTGGCTTCAGTTCAATGTTGCTCGGTTCAGTCGCTCACCAGTGCCTGCATCACGCGGTATGCCCAGTGGCAGTGATTCGCCCGGCGGAGGGCGAGTAGCCGCGCGGTGTGACTGCTGCCACTAGATCGGTGACCACCTTTACAAACGGATGGGTTTCTTTACCGATACTTGTAGAGAACAGACTTACTTGGCACTCAGGCGAAGCGTAGGTTGAGATCACGTTCCGCTACTTGCCGATCCAAGGAGTAACCACATGATTTCCCGCAAAGCACGAACAATGATTGCCGCTTCTGTCTGCGGTGCGGCCCTGCTTGTTCCAGCAGCGGCCACCAGCGCATCAGCACAGGGCGGTTCCGGGCACGGACTTGGATCCTCATTCGGCGCCGGACACCGCCACAACGGCCACGGGTTGTCAGGACTGACTGCCGCTCAGAAGCAGGAGATCCAGACCACCTACCGCGCTGCGGTGAAGGCTGCGTTTGATAAGTACCTGGCCACTACGGTCGATGAGCGCGCGACCTACAAGGCCGCCCGCGCTGCCGCTACCACCAAGGCCGAACGCGTCGCCGCACGCAAGGCATACCGCGATGCGACGACTACCCAACGAGCCACCCTTAAGGCCGAAGTGAAGGCTGCAAAGGCTGCGAAGCGGGCAGCGATCAAGGCGATCTTGGCTGCTGCTTGATCGAGCCGGGGGTAACTCGGGACTTGTCCTGAGTTGAGCGACCCTCGTCACGCACCGCGCGGTTTCTCCCCCGTTACCGCGCCGGTTCCGTGGCGAGGGTCCTTCATTTTCAGCACCCCGCGGAATCGGTCCCATGTCGTACTACGATCGAAGCCTGCTTACGGGATTCACGCCGTAGACCAGCTTCGATGGGGGCAACGATGCAAATTGGTGTGCACTTGGTGGACTTCGCCTTCGCGGATGGACCCGAAAGTATTGCGGCGACACTTGCGCGAGCAGGTCAGCTCGCTGACGACGGTGGGATCGCGAATCTGTCATTGATGGACCATTACCTGCAGATGGAGCAGCTCGGGGGACCGGATGAACCGATGCTGGAGGGCTACACAACTCTGGGCTATCTCGCCGGTCTGACTTCCAAGGTAGAACTGCAACTGCTCGTGACCGGAGTGACCTACCGCCATCCCGGGTTACTCGCGAAGATTGTTACGACGCTGGATGTCTTGTCCCAGGGTCGGGCGGCCTTGGGGATTGGTGCGGCGTGGTACGAGCGTGAACACGAAGCGCTCGGTGTTCCCTTTCCACCGCTGGCCTCGCGCTTCGAGCAGCTTGAAGAGACGCTCCAGATCGTGCTGCAAATGTGGAGTTCCAACGATGGTCCGTTTGAAGGCCGCCACTACCAGCTTGCCGAGACCCTGAACAATCCCGCGACCCTAAGCCGCCCGCACCCGCCCATCATGATCGGCGGGACGGGGGAACGAAAGACGTTGAGGCTGGTCGCCAAATACGGCAACGCCTGCAATTTCTTCGCAGGTGATGGTGCGGAAGGCCCGGAAACCGTCGCGCGGAAACTGGCTGTCTTGAAGGAGCACTGCGACGAGCAGGGAACTGATTACGACGCCATCCGAAAGACGATCCTCTATGTCGGTTCAGGGCGACCGGATGCCAATGGTGTCGGCGAATTGACAGAACAGCTTGCTCAATACGCGGAGGTGGGAATCACCCAGGCTCACCTGATGCCCATCCAGACTTCTCCGCCCGCGTTCATTTCCGATGTTGCGGAATATCTCGTCCCAGCTCTGGAAACGGTCTGAGCCGGGTTTAACAACGGTTGTCAGGCCGTGGCCTTGTCGGACTCGATCGGCATTAACGATGCCGACCCTGAATCAGCAGTCGTTGCGGCCTCAATCCTGCTGGTGACCCACATCAAGTGGATGAGCCATTCCTCAGCCCACACGAGGACCAGCGCCCGCTGTCCAACTGGGTCGTCAGACGGTGTGGCCGCTCCGGTTTGCCAATCCGCCAAGCATGTATCAACCTGAGTTTCCAACTGCGCGAACGTGTTCCCAAGCCCCGAAACCTGTGGCTGTTCGAACTGTTCCGAGGTGAACGCCTGCCGATTGCAGTAGTCCTGGGTTTGCTTCTCCGTCAAACTTGGACACAGGTTGTCGGTCGCGGCATCCGCACTTGCCTGGACTTGCTTAGCGCAGGTCACAAGAAGCTCGCCGGTATTCGACCCCGCAGTCGGGTTACTGCCGACTGTGGCAAGGAAGACCACTAGGTCGGCGCAGGCGCTGATATGCCCGGCGGCGTTTGCGACGAACGACCACGTTGGTCCGAGTTCCTGGCCAGAGCCGCGCTGCGCGATCGCAAGGTCGAAACTTTCGTAGGCATTGCTGACTGCAGCATCGGCGGCAGTTGCAGCCGCTTCAAGCTGTTTGTCCGACGAAGGCCCGTTGGCGAGGCGTTCGTAAGCGGCAACGAGGTACGCGGTGCTGGCGTGCACGGATGCAATGAGGGATTCATTGACTCTGGTAGCAACGCCGCGTGGCCACATCATCAAGCTGACGATCAAGCTGATCGCAAGCCCGATCCCCACATCAACAACGCGCCATTCGCCCGTCTCCAGGGACGGTCCGGCAACGATGCCGTAGAACACGATGACGAACACCGTGAACGACCCCTGGCCGACGGTCAGTGAGATCGCACCCGGGGTGAACCCCGACAGGAAGATCGCAATCGGCAGGAGTATCCACAGGGCCCACGGGGTGTTGCCGAGAAGCAAGATCAAAACAGTTCCGACAGCGAAGCCACCGATGGTTCCGAGGATCGCTTGGACAGCGGTCTTACTCGTTCCGAGGACGTCAAGTCGCAGTGCTGTCAATGTTCCGAGGACAACCCAGAACCCGTGGCCCACACCGGTCAGATAGACGACGCTCACGGCCAGCGCCAGCGCAAGACCAGCGCGCAGACTGTTTCGGAACCACGGCGAGCGGAACGTTAGGTGGTTGCGCAGAATTCTCAGGGGGCTCGGTTCCTTGTCAACTGACGGCAGCCCCCAGCCGCCGAAGGGATGTTCCTCGGCAGGAGCCCCAACCGCGATCCTCGTGTGACGCGCAATGAGTTCGGCCATGGCAGCCGTGAGCCTCAGGTGGAATCCAGCGTCGAGGGTTGGTCGCACAATCTGTGAGTTGCCCTCGCTGAGTTGTTCTTGTGACCACTTCTGAAGCTCCAGCCGATGTTCCTCACGAAGGTGATCGAGTGCCTTCGAATGGGGGGCCTCGCCGCCGCTGCCGATGGCATCGGCAGAACTGGACATCGCCTCCGCTGAACAGCGAGCTAGACCCTCATCGCCGGGCATTTTGTAGTCGCCGGATCCCGGTTCCCATCGCAAGATGATTCGCATTCGGCCTAACTCGTCGATGGTCTGCAGCAGGGCCCGGTCGCGTGAGGTTGCGCTACCGGGACGCATGAGCTGGCCGTCGAACTGTTCTCGCATTCGGTGGTGGGCTTCAGTGAGTTCGCGTTGCCGGGTCTGCAGGTCGATCGCGGGGCCACCCGATGAGTCCGATGGCGGCCACATCGCCCGGATGACATTTGCCGACGCATCCATAGCGTCTGCCACTCGTTGTCTCAGTGCGGAGCGTGTGTGAGATGGCCACATCAGCAGTGCCGCGGCCAGCGACACCGCAATCGCAACGACAAACCCCGCCAACCGTTGTGGCAGCTGGTCGAGGCCCGGCCCCGCAGTGACGGCGATAACAAATGGCAGCAGGATTGCCATTGTTGCCGTGGCTACATAACCACGCAGCAGGCCTGAGTACGTGAGGCCAGCGCCAACAATGAACGTGCACACAACGGCGGCGATTGGGTTGAGCGCGGCGAACGTACCCAGAATGATCGCTACCAGACCGGCCAATCCGGTCACGATGTACGCACGAGCGCGATCACGAGTTGGTCCGCCGAAGTCTGCGAACGACAGCAACACGAAGGTGCCGAAAACCGTGTAGGTCGATCCGTACGGCATCTTCAGGACGTACTCGGTCAACAAGTACGCGAGCGGTAGGACTATCGCGACTCGCAAAGCCCGACGAAACAGCAGGTGCCCGGGATCGTGCACGCGCCCACCCTTGTTGTCGTCAGCCGCCAGAAACAGTAAATCCTAGTGTGGCCGACGATCTCTCTCACCGCATGTTGGCATTGAGCGAATCGAGCAGGGCGTAGTCGCTCGTGTCACCCGAGACCTCCCAGAACATCCCTCCGCCGAGACCCTTGGAGGCGATGTAGTTCGCCTTGAGTCCCATCGAGGCCGGGTCGTCGTAGCTGATGAACTCCCGCTTGGCGGCGTCGTACAGGTACGGCACCTTGGCGCTGGCGTCGTAGTTGCGCGCTAGGCGGGGAGCGTAATTCGCGGCGATGTCCTTGTAGTCAAGAACGCCCGCTTCCCAGGTGCCAGTTCCGGCACCGGAGGTTGGTTGGAACAGACCGTTGTTCGTGGCGCCGACGCCAGCGAAACTGCGTCCGTAGAACGGCACCCCAAGCACGAGCTTGTTTGCCGGTGCTCCCGCCGAAAGGTAGGAGTTCACTGTCGAGTCGGAGTAGAAACCGGCCGGGCCCGGATCACCCGTGGGCTGAGTCAGGGGTGCGTTGTGACCCGTCTTCGAATCCCAACTTCCGTGGAAGTCGTAGGTCATCAAGTTGATCCAATCGACTGTGCTGGCGACCTTGGAAATCTCAAGGTTCGTCAGGATCGATGGCCCGGCCGGTGCAGCGATAGTGAGGTCGTAGTGCTTGTCGGCATCGGCGCTTCCTTGCCGATTCAGTTCATCACGAAGTGCCTGCAGGAGCAGCGTGTAGTTGGCTTTGTCTGCTGCGACTCCGCTCTGCAAACCACCCGATACGGGGTACTCCCAGTCGATGTCGATGCCATCGAAGCCGTAGGTCTTCATGAAGTTGACGCACGACTGCGCGAAGGTTGCGCGGGACTGTGGCGTTCCGGCGGCTGCCGAGAAGTTGGCCGACCACGTCCAGCCACCTACTGAGATGAGAGTCCGTAGGTTGGGGTTGATCGCCTTCAGCTTGGTCAGCTGGTTGAAGTTGCCTCGTTTGGCGCCGGTGTCCCAACTGTCGCCAGGGAACGCCTTGTCGGTGTCGGCGTAGGGATCACCGAGCACACATTGCCCGTTCGCGATATTGGCGAAGGCGTAGTTGATGTGGGTCAACTGCGCGGCAGGCATTTGCGACACCTGGTAGTTGCGACCGTACGTTGACCAGGCCGTGTAGTACGCGACAGTTCGTTTGCCCGCAGGGGTGGTTGGTGCGTCGGGGCTCGCGGGCGGTGTTGTTGGGGTTGGTGTCGGCGTTGGTGTAGGGGTTGGAGTGGGTGTGGGCGTTGGCGTCGGGGTTGGTGTCGGAGTCGGGGTTGGAGTGGGTGTTGGTGTGGGGGTTGGTGTTGGTGTGGGGGTTGGGGTTGGTGTCGGCGTCGGAGCCGGAGTAACACCGACGACCGATACTGAACACGTCGCTGCCTGGCCATTGACGATGGCAGTGCAGGTAGATGGCGTGGGCATTGAACTCGATGAGTCGTTGAAGCCGTACGAGGTGCTCGCACCCGACTTGATGGACCCGTTCCATGCCAAGTTCGACGTCGTCAGGGATCCGCCGCTCGTGCTTCCGGTTGCATTCCAGAGTTGAACGGCGCTTTGCCACGGCATCGTCACTGACCATGACGTTGTGTCGGCGCTTCCTTTGTTGGTCACTGTCGCGTCGATCGTTCGCCCGCTACCCCAGTCACTTGAGTTCTTGAGGACCACGTTCAGCGCGCGGGTTCCGACGGTTGGAGTCGGCGTTGGGGTCGGCGTCGGCGTTGGGGTCGGCGTCGGGGTTGGCGTGGGCGTTGGAGTTGGGGTGGGGGTTGGCGTTGGTGTTGGGGTGGGCGTTGGCGTTGGGGTCGGTGTGACCGGCGCTTGCTCACCGGTCACCGTGCAACTGGTGCCAACTACCGCACAACCTGTGGGCGCAAGTGCCGCCGATCCGACCTTGGTGGCAACGAGGCCAAACTTTGCACTGGCCCCGGGAGCAATCTGTGCCGACCAGGCTGGCCCGCTCACGCGATAGCCACCGGGAATCGCGGTGTTAGTCGCGTCCCACACCGAAGTCACCTGGTGGCCAATCGCGAGGTCGACAGTCCAGGGATTGAGTGGTGCGCCCGTTCGATTGATCACGGTCGCGGTTGCTTGGAACCCGGCGTTCCAACTGCTGTCGACCTTCCACGCGACCTCAACGCCAGTTGTTGGGGTGGTGGCGGCCATCGTGGCTGGAGTGACCAAGCCGAAGGCGGCAATTGCCGACACCGTCATGACACCGGCAATTGATGATCTGCGCATTCGTGCCTCCTGCTAAGCCCCGCTTGACGAATTCCACGGTGGGTACGTGGGTCAGTCATTCTTCCGATCCCTATGTCAATCGGCGCGAGTGCTGACGAAATTTAGATCGGTCTTGGAAAGGTGAACACTTGGTTCACCCGGCTAGCCGTTTCTGCTAGTACCCAGGTACTAGACCGGGCGGGTCACAACTACCGTGCGTCATCGCGCTCACCCGATCGTGAGGCAGGCGTGGGTGCACCTCCGAGCAATAGGCTGTGGATAGACATCGGTATTTGCTGGTCGGGAGGAATTTGTGACGGTCTTTGCAGGCGGTCGAGTAGTAACTGACAAGGGCTTGTTCGAGCTGGGTTGGGTCGAGATAGATGGCGAGCTCATTGTTGATCGAGGTATCGGCGATCCCCCAAAGCCAGTCGACTACGACCTGCGAGGCCGAGCGCTTGTCCCGGGATTCGTTGACCAACATTGCCACGGTGGTGGTGGCCACAGCTTCATCACGACGGACCCGGCCGAGGCATATCGCGCGGCGCAGCTTCACCTG
Source organism: Candidatus Nanopelagicales bacterium (assembly GCA_030157755.1). Taxonomy (GTDB): domain Bacteria; phylum Actinomycetota; class Actinomycetes; order S36-B12; family UBA10799; genus UBA10799. The sequence goes on along the minus strand of JAOAUD010000161.1, from coordinate 15,010 downwards.
AAACACGGCACCACGTCGCTGATGGGCAGTTTGGTGACCGGGAGCAAACAGGCACTGATCGAGCAAATCCAAACGCTGTCACCGCTCGTTGATCAAGGAGTCCTCTTCGGTATTCACCTCGAAGGCCCATGGATCAGCAAACTGCACTGCGGTGCCCACGACAAGCCTCAACTTCGCGCGCCGGAAGCCAGTGAGGTCGGTGAGCTGCTCGCGGTTGGTGGTGGCCGAATCAAGATGGTGACCATTGCTCCGGAACTCCCTGGCGCGATCCCGGCGATTCATCAGATCGTTCGTGCAGGAGCGGTTGCCGCAGTCGGGCATACCGATGCCGACTATGAGATGGCGCAAGTCGCGATCGAGGAAGGCGCCACCGTCGCGACACATCTGTCGAATGCGATGCGACCGCTTCATCACCGCGACCCTGGTGCGATCGGAGCCTTGATGGAGGATCCGCGGGTGACGGTCGAACTGATCGCTGACGGCATTCACGTGCACCCGGCCGTGCTGCGCTTGGTGCGCAATGAGGCCGGCAATGGCCGCATCGCATTGATTACCGACGCGATGGGAGCCGCCGGGGCGCCGGATGGTCGATACCTGCTCGGAGAACTTGAGGTAGACGTCGTTGATGGGGTTGCCCGTCTGGTCGAAGGCGGAGCAATTGCAGGCAGCACGCTGACACTGGATTGGGCCCTGCGCTACATCGTGTTGCAGGGTGGCATTCCGCTTGAACAAGCGATTGAAATGCTGTCAACGAACCCTGCGCGAACCATGGGTCTGGATGACCGGGGAAGCATCGCACCGGGTATGCGCGCCGACCTGGTTGTACTGGGACCGGGCCTCGAAGTTGAGGCAGTAATGGTTCTCGGCGACTGGGTGCATAACGCAGATTAGCCCCCGCACAGCACTGGCTGGCGAGGGCTAATCCGTGGAAGTTACGGGCGAGCGGTCAGAACGCGCGCTGCCTCTGCAATCCGAGCTGCCGTGGTTGGCGAAGCGGCAGCTCGCTTAGCTGGGGCCCGCTTCGCTGCCGTCTTTCTGGCGGGTGCCTCCTTGGCTGGGGCTCGTTTGGCCGGAGCCTTGCGAGCTGGGGCCTTCTTCGCTGCAGTCTTCTTGGCAGGCGCCTTCTTCGCGGTCGCACGCTTGGCGCCCGCTGCCGTTGTCCGAGCGGTCGTCGCCTTCTTGGCTGCGGCCTTACGGGTTGCTGCCTTCTTCGCAGCGGTCACCGGTACTGGAGCTGGCTGACGAGCGACGGCGGCAGAGGTCTTCGCAGCGGTCTGATTCACCGGGCGACGTGCAGGTGCCTTCTTCGCGACCTTCTTTGCACCAGCTTTCGTTGCGACAGGCTTGATGTACTGCTCGACGAGCAGAGCCGCACCGAGCGCGCCACCCATGTCACCAAGTTCGGCGAGCAACACGACTGGCGGGTCCTGCGGCTTGATGAGGCTTGGCATCATCGCGTCGCGAATGTCGTCCACGAACGGCTGGCCGAGTCGAATGCCGAGCCCGCCACCGATGATCACAGCTTGGACGTCCGTCAGGTTCACCGCAGACGCGATGCCCGCGCCGAGTGCCCAGATGGCGCGGTCGATGAGCTTGTGCGCCATCTTGTCGTTTGTCTTCAGCGCTTTGTCCCAGACACCGCTGGCGAGGCGAGGCTTGCCCTTCTTCTTCATGATCTTGAAGAGGTTGGTCTTCTTGCCCTTCTTGTGCCACTTGCGAGCCTGAAGTTCCATGGCGGCACGACCGGCGTAAGCCTCCATACAACCGTAGCGGCCGCAGCCACACAGTGCGCCGTCCTTTGCCATGACCTTCACGTGGCCGATTTCGCCGGCGGCCCCGCGGCCGATCCAGAGTTCGTTGTTGATGACGACTCCACCGCCGACGCCTGTTCCACAGAACACCCCGATGAGTGAGGTGTATTCACGACCGGCGCCGAGGCGAACCTCCGCGTTGACACCAACCTGAACGTCGTTGCCGAGTTCGACGGGGACCCCGCCGAGGCGATCGGATAGTTCAGCGGCGAGCGGGTACGTGATCATCCAGCCCGGCAGGTTGCCAGCGTTGCTCAGCGTTCCGGCCTTGGCGTCAATCTGCCCGGGGCCTCCGACGCCTACGCCGACCAGATCTTCGAGGTCAACGCCAGCATTCACAACCGCTGCCTTGACTGACGAGGCGATGGTGTCCGTGACACCGTCGGGAGTGCCGACAGTTGGGGTGGGGCGACGATCCGTCCCTAAGACTCGGTTCAACTTGTCGACAATTGCAACCTGGATCTTTGTTCCACCCAGGTCCACTCCGGCTCGCAACATGAGGTGCCTTTCGCCAATCGGGGATTTCTAACTCTGATAGTGGGTCTAACGTTGACTGTCCTCGCAGGAACTCACCGAGGCAAATTCCTACGAGGACAGTTCTAGTGGAGTTGCTACTTCGATGCGACCTTCTCAGCATCTTCCGTAGGCCACTTGCCACCGTTTTCCCAGAATTGGTGGATGTCGTCCAGATCGCGACCCTTGGTTTCGGGTGCCATCTTGAAGACGAAGATCCAGGCGATGAAGGCGAGTACCGCGAAGAGTCCGAAGGATCCAGCGCCACCGATTGCCGTCAACACCGTCAGGAAGAACTGAGCGATGATCACGTTGGCGATGAGGTCAGACGTGAGCATCGCCGAGGATCCGTAGGAACGAAGGCGGGCCGGGAACGACTCGCTGGAGTACACCCAAACCAGTGCACCGAATCCGAAGACGAAACCAACGTTGATCAGCGCGAGGCCAGCGAATCCGAGGGCGATCTGCCACCCAACCAAGTCGCCGCCGCCAGCGGAAGCGAAGGTCACGACCATCATCAACTGCGCGACGATCATGACCGCGATACCTGTGAGCAGGATCGGACGACGACCCCAACGGTCGACGTAGCGCATCGAGACCAACACGGAGATCAGTGCGAAGACCTGAACGAGCAGCGACATCAGGATCTTTTGGCTGTCGCTCTGGACACCCATGGCCTCGAAGATCTGGGGACCGTAGGTGACGGTTGCGTTGATACCGGTGATCTGGATGAAGAATCCGAGCCCGACGACAAAGACGGTTGCGCGCAGGTACGGCTTGCGGAGCATTTCGGCTAGAGCACCACCGGATTCCGCGCGCTGGATCTCCTCCATCTCGGCGATCTCCGCCTCGTGATCCGCATCCGGATCCGTGAGGTTGAGCGACGCGAGGGCTTCCTCGCCTCGACCCTTCATGACGTACCAACGCGCTGTCTCAGGCAGCTTCGCGATGATCGGAAGCAAGATGAGCGCCGGGACTGAAGCCAGACCCAGCATGATGCGCCAACTGCCTGACCAGGTTGAGTCAGCGAGCAGGAGGGTGAACAGCAGGCCGAGGATGATGCCGCAGACGCCCATCACTTGGTACATGACCAGAGTGGCACCACGAACGCGGGCGGGAACGGATTCAGCAACGAACACGGGGACTGCGATGAGCGAGATACCAACCGCGAGGCCGAGGCCGAGGCGGGCGCCGAAGAGGGTCCACATGTCGACTGCGAGGGCACTGAGTAGACCGAATACGCAGTACCCGATCGTGAGCAGCAACATCGACTTCTTGCGACCGATCTTGTTTGTCACCATGCCCGCGATGATCGCGCCGATCACCTCGCCATAGACGATGGCAGTGACGACAAGTTCGGTCTGCTGGGTGGACAGTCCGAGATCCTTCGAGAAGAAGATCTGCGCACCACCGATGACCCCGTTGTCGTAGCCGTAGATGATGCCGAGCATGGCGGCGGTTGCCGCCACCACTATCGCGGTTTTCGGAAGCTTCGGCTTCTCTTCCGTAACGGTGCCCGTCGCGGCCATGTATCCCTCCCGAAGGATATGCAGGCTCTGCACCTGCGATAGATCGTCTGGTCGCTGCGTTAGCGAACCGTCTCGGATGCTCCCGCAGTGTGGGATTCGGTGTCCTGTTGAGTGGCCCGAACGGCGGTGGGATTGATCTTTCGTCGCGCAGAGCGACGGATTCGGAAGTGGATGCAGATTGCGCGCGACTACTTGGGCTGATTGCCAAACGCGGCGACGATCAACGTCCGGTCGTCGTTGCCCCAGTTGATCGCCCGGCCGCGGCCAGCGGCCAGAACTTTGCCGACGATTTGTTTCGGTGAGACGTCACCGCCAGCCTTTGCTTCGGCAATGAGTGAGCGAAGGCCAGACTCTTCGAGTTCTTCACCTGCCGCGTCGCGGCTTTCAGTGACGCCATCGGTCCACAGCACGACGATGTCGCACGGGTCGAGCTTGATCGTTTCGCTGTGCCACGCGCCGCCGAGCTCCGACATCAGTGGGCCGGTCATACCGAGCTCGCGGTAACTGCCGTCGGGACTGATGATCATCGGAGGCAGGTGCCCGGCATTCACCCACTCAACTTCGTGAGTAGTCGGGTTGATCAGTACGGCTGCGGCGGTGGCAAACCTGCCAGGGGTCTCTGCGAATAGCCGAACCCCGCGTTCGAAGGCTGTGGTCGCGTCGCTGCCTGCTTCAAGCATTCCCGTCACCGCGAGCTTGAGTCGAAGGCCAGCGATTCCCGCATCGGGACCATGACCAGAGATGTCGGTGATGAGCAGTGCAGTGCGTCCGTCGGGGAGTGCGATGGCATCCCACCAATCACCGGACAACACCGATTCCGAAGGCTCAAGTTCACCGTAGATGGTCAAGCCAGGCGCGAACACCACGTTCTCCCGCGTGAGTTCAGCCCGAATCGCAACGACGACGGGCCCCTCCTTGCTGAGGCTCTCCTCGCTGCGGGCCGCTACCTCGATTTCATGCACCAGTCGTCGGCGCATCGCATCGGCATCGGAACCAACATCACGTATCTCGGGCGGACCGGTCGGGATGATCTCGACTTCGCGATCACCGCCGTAGCCTTCATCGCCAGCAACACGGTTGATCTGGTCACGCAGCAGTTCGAGTGGGTGCAGGACCCACCGATGCAAGGCCACGATGACGCTTCCAGCGGCGATCAACAGAACCAACCAACTTCCGAGCAGCACCTTCCACAGTTGGTTGGCGACGGCCCCGAACTCGTTGAATTGCGCAGACAGGCGGGCGTCGATCAGCGTGTTCAGTGCAGTCGCTCGCGCTCGCAGGATCTCGAACGTTCGATTGCTTGCGTCGCTGTTCAGGAGAGTCTCAGCGCCTGGTTGGTTATTGGCCCGCACCAGGGCAATCGTGGGGTTGGCGACGGTATTGATCCACGCATCGCGTGCGTCATCGACGGCTTGGACCTGCTGCTCCAACGCGCTGTCGGTGCTCTCGAGGAGGTCCTGAAGTTCAACGATGGCGTCCTCGGAAACGGTCGAACCTTCGGCGTACGGAGCCAACGAGCCCGCTCGCCCAGTCGTGACGTAGCTACTGACACCGCGTTCCATATCGGCAGTGCTCAGCAACAGGGTGGAGGCGTTCGTTGCTGCAGGCTCAAGCTTGTCGATGATCTCGTCGCCCGAGGCTTGGGCTCGAAGGAAGCTCCCCAGCGCCAGTACTGCGGCCGCGACCAAGATCAGGACGCCAGCCGCAGCAATCCACCTGACTCGGTTCCGCAACGTCACGAGAGGTCAGGTTAGTCGGGTTGTCGTCGGAATTCGCCCTTACCTAGAGTTGCGAGGGTGAACTCCGGACCGCGCTTCCGCGACGCACTGCAGGAAATCCCTGGCTATCGGGCAGGTAAACGACCCGATCCCAGAACTGATGGGGTTGAGGCATTCAAGGTTTCGTCGAATGAGAACCCATACCCGCCGTTGCCGCAGGTAGTCAAAGTCATCGAGCAGGCAGCGCATCACGTCAATCGTTACCCCGACCCGGGATCTGCGGAATTGATTGAAGCGATCGCTGCGCACGCTGGAGTGCCACGCGAACACGTCGCCGTTGCGACGGGCGCTGTTGCACTTTGTTACCAATTCGCGCAGTCGACTGCGGGCCCCGGCGACGAGGTTGTGTTCGCCTGGCGCTCGTTCGAGGCCTATCCGATTGTCACGTCAGTGGCGGGTGCCCAACCCGTTGCCGTTCCGTTGCTGGCCGATGGGCGTCACGACATGGCAGCGCTCGCCGCAGCGGTTACCGACCGAACCCGACTGGTGTTCATCTGTTCGCCGAATAACCCCACCGGAACTGTCGTGACGCAGGACGAGTTAGACGAGTTCATGGCGGCAGTTCCCAACGACGTGATGGTTGTTCTCGATGAGGCTTACATCGAGTTCTGCCGTGACCCCAGCGCCGCCGCGGGACTGGTGACGTACACGAAGCATCAGAACCTGGCCGTGCTGCGAACGTTTTCCAAGGCATATGGTCTCGCCGGGTTGAGGGTTGGTTACGCGATCGCCCAACCACCGGTTATCGAGGCGCTCAACAAGACCGCATTGCCCTTTGGCGTATCCGTTATTGCCCAGGCGGCGGCCGCTGCCTCCCTTGCCGATGACGCTGAGCTGCGGGCCCGGGTCGATGCGTTAGTTGCCGAGCGCACTCGGGTAATGCAAGGCCTTCGAGCGGCAGGCGTTGAGGTGGTTCCGAGCGAAGCGAACTTCGTCTGGCTTCCGCTAGGTGAACAGACCGAGGAGTTCGCGAACCGCAGTGAACAGGCAGGCCTGACGGTGCGCGCGTTTGCTGGCGAAGGTGTGCGGGTGACGATCGCTGAAACGGCAGCCAACGATCGTTTCATTGGCTTGGCGAGCGACTTCAGCCGTTAGCGGCCCGCAGCTTCGGTTGCGACCACCCGACCGTCACTGCGGTTGAATCCGACCGTAGCAAGGCCAGCGCCAAAGACGCAGATCGCCGCTGCTGCGAACATCGACGTTCGGTACCCGTCGAGGATGTCGACACCGGTCTGTAGACCCTGCGCCTGCGATGCCGCGAGCCCGCCAATCAGCGGCAGCAAGATGATCGCGATCAAGCTGCCGATTCGGGCGACGGCATTGTTCACTCCAGATGCCGTACCCGATTCGTTCGCGGAGACGTCGGCAAGTGCTGTCGCCGTCACCGGGGCAACAACCAGCACCAGACCTGCAGCGAAGATCATGAAGCCAGGGAAGACCCCCACCCAGTAGGACTGTCCAGGTCGCATCATTCCCAGCATCACCATTCCGACAGCCATGATCAGCGGACCGACTGTCAGCAACGTTCGCGCCCCAAGGCGGGGAAGTAGCCCACCGACCTTCGATGAAAAGAGCGCGAGCATCACTGTCACCGGGATTCCTGCCAGCCCAGCAGCGACGGCGGTGTATCCCATGCCCTGTTGAAGCGCGATCGTGACGAGGAAGAACGCTGATCCCAGCGCACCGTAGACCACGAACGTCACGACGTTGGCCACGCTAAACGTGCGAATGCGAAAGAGGGTGAGCGAGACCATTGGCGGCGGTCGAAGTGTGCGTTCGCGGCGACGTTCGACGAGAACCAGCAACGCCAGCAACACAAGGCCAATCGCAACCAAGACGAACGTCAACCAGGCGCCCAGCTTCGCGATCTCAATCAAGGGTCCGACGACAAATGCCAACCCGCCAACAGCGAGCAGCCCGCCCAGGACGTCGACCTGAGATCGCAACGACTCACTGGTGCGCGTCCCGGGGACGTTCGGGATCGACATCAGTGCCAGCGTGATCGCACCGATGACCAGTGGAATGTTGATCAGAAAGACCCACCGCCAACCCCCGGTCCCGGTATCCACCAGTAACCCACCGACAAACGGGCCGACCGCAGTGAATACCCCCGCGAGTCCGGACCAGGCGCCGATTGCCTTGCCTCGGTCAGCGCCGCCGAACAAGGTGTTGACCAGTGCGAGCGAGGTTGGAACTACGAGCGCCGCCGCCGCACCCTGGCCCATGCGCGCGACCACCAAGATCAACGCGGTCGGTGCTAATCCGCACAGCACCGACGTCACGCCAAACGCCGCGGTGCCCGCGATGAACACTGATCGCTTGCCGAGCAAGTCCCCGAGTGACCCACCAACCAAGACGAGTGCGCCAAGCATCAACAGGTAACCGTCAAACACCCATTGGATGGTTGCGAGTCCGCCGCCGAGGTCATCGGCAATGTGAGGGGACGCGACGGCGATGACCGATCCGTCGAGAAACGCCAGGCCCGAACCCATGATCGTTGCGGTCAGCGCGAGACGGGCTCGGCGCGACCCCCACGTCAGCGGACTGGCGGATTCTCCCGCGTCGCTCACGGAGTAATCGAAAGTGCAGGAAGGAGTTGTTGTGAAAGTTCGAAGTCGCCGTGAAACTCGATACGCCCGCGTTGTGCTTCGGCGATTGCGCCCATCCGCCCACCGGAAAGGGATGCGTACATGGGCCAACTGCTCGCCAGCCGCAGGGTTGGTTGGTGGATGAGGCCATCAACGAACCGCGCACGGCCATCGTCGGCGACGACCACCGTGCGTTCGAACTCAACACCTGGGCCAGTGATCGCTAGTTGCAGCGACGAGCCGATGGGTGCACCGACAGCCTTGCCCCACACATACGGAAGGCCGGACAAGAACTGGCCGGCAGCTACCCAGGCCCCGTCGCTGCCAAGCCCGCCCGGGATCGCGGCTGCCGTGCGGATGTCCTGCTCGTGCATCCAGGTGTCCAGGATGCGAGTTCGGATCATTCGCACCCGGGGCATCCGCATTCCGCCAGGGCCATCCATCAGTTCGGTGGGATCTTCCCCAATGTCGGCAAGATCTTGTTTGCGCCATTCGACAATTTCTCGGAGCTCAGCCAGCACCACATCGCGACCTTTGCTCCGATACCAGTCGACTGGGACTTCGGTGTAGCGGCTGAAGTCGTTAGTGACGTGAGGCAGCGCCGCCCAATCCGGTTCGTGGTCGGGTAGCGGGTCACCGTGCATCTCGCTCTCAAGCGACAACACGTGAGCAACGACGTCACCGGCAGTCCATCCGGGGCAAGGGCTCGGTGTGTTCCAGGCGGTCGCGGTGAGCTTGAGTGCGACCTCGGTGAAGGCATCAAGTGAGTTGAGCCAGACCGCGACCAACTCCGGGACACTTGCCGACTCGAGCTTCAGGGGTTCGGGACCATCGCCATGTTCGGTGCTCACAGTTCGAGGGTACGAAGCCGTTTGCGGTCGATGGAATGTGGGGACCAACAAGTGTTGCCGGTACCTTTCACACATGACACGAGTTTCGTTGCTTCAGCTGGCGGTCGACGCTACTGAACCAGTTCACGAACGCGTTGCGAGGGCTTGTGCGGCTGCCGCATCAGCGGCGGAGGAATCAGATCTAGTCCTGCTTCCTGAGCTGTGGCCTACCGGAGCGTTCGACCTTGAACTCGGCGTTGAACATGCACAACCGCTCGACGGCCCAGTTGTCGATTCACTGGCAGAGGTGGCAGCTCGAACCCAGACGTGGATACACGGCGGATCTTTTGTTGAGGATGCAGGTGGTGGCGAGTACTTCAACACGTCCGTGGTCTTCAACCCGCAGGGCGACCTCGTTGGCACCTATCGCAAGATCCACTTGTTCGGTTTTGACATCGGCGAAGCGGCGACTCTGACGGCTGGCGAAAACGTCGTCGTGATTGATACGCCGCTGGGCCGCACGGCGCTGGCGACGTGTTACGACTTGCGATTCCCCGAACTGTTCAGGGCATTCGTCGATGAGGGGGCAACAGCCGTCCTGCTTGCTTCTGGGTGGCCAACGAAGCGGATCAACCGGTGGAAGTTGTTGGCGTCAGCTCGCTCCTGCGAGAACCAACTGTGGGTCGTGGGATGCAACGAAACCGGATTCCATGGCGGTCACCAACTCGGCGGCGAAAGCCTGATCACCGACCCATGGGGTGACGTGGTCGCCGCTGCCGACACTGACGAAGGTGTACTGACAGCCGACCTTGACGCCGGGTATCCCGACGAAGTGCGTGCGGCTTTTCCTGTGTTGCGCGACCGCAGGCTGCGATAGCCAGGCTTACTGCCAGAAGTCCAGAACGGCGGCGTTCCACTCGGCAGGGGCTTCCTGCATGCAGAAGTGGCCGACCCCGTCCAGCGGCGTCAAGGTCGCATTGCGGCTCCTACCGGTCAGCGGGAGCCTAGATGAATTGGCCGAACATGTTTTCGTCGAGTTTGCTGAGCACTTCGGGTTGTTTGAAGCCCGCCCGGGCGGGGAATCGCAACATTCGGTGAGATTGGAGCCTGGAGTAGCCAAATCCACCGAATGTCGGCAGGAGCTACTTCTTCGCCTGCGCGTTGAGCTCGTTCAGCTTCGTTAGGTAGGCGTTGTAGTCATCAAGTTCGTGATCGCCGTGATCATTGGTGAACCTGTCGCGGCGCTTCGACTCGCGCTCATCGCTTCTCGCCCACTGGACGGCGATGATGATCATCATGATCAGCGTCGGAATTTCGCCAACACCCCAAGCGATCTGACCACCAAGCATCGAGTCCTTCACGGGGTCGATGAGCCACGGAGGTCTCACTTGGGAATACCAGGTGGCACCGATCAACGTGGTGCTCGACATCATGACCACAGCAAAGAAGGTGTGCAGGATGATCGCGGCCAAGACCAGCATCATCCGGCCCCAGAACGGCAGCGGCGTCGGCTTCGGATCGATCCCGATCGCCACGTAGGCCAGCAGGATTCCGGCAACCAGGAAGTGCGTTGTCATCACGATGTGCCCGATGTGGCTGCTCATCAGCGAGCCAAAGACATTCGTGAGGTAAAGCCCGTAGAGGCCCAGAACGTAGATCACGAGGATCGTGATCGGGTTCGTGAAGAATCTCGCGAGCGTTGAGTGAAGCCCACCCATGAGCAGTTCGCGCGGTCCGCGCCCGCCGGTTGGCGACGGCTTGAGCGCCCGCAACGCCAAGGTGACGGGACCTGCGAGAACCAGGAAGATCGGCGCCATCATGGTCAGCGTCATGTGCTGAATCATGTGAATGCCCACGGATACCTCGGCATACGTGGCAAGTCCGGCGTTGGTCGCCCAGATGACGATCCCCCACCCGATGAACCAGCAGATTGTGCGGGAGATCGGCCAGTGGTCCCCGCGTGCGCGCAGGCGAGCGACGCCAATCGAGTAGTACACACACGCAGCAATTCCGAGAACGAAGAACAGTGCGTCGAAGTCCCATCCGAGGATCAGGGAACTTGCACTTGGTGCGGGCGGAAAGGCGAATCCGAGCAACGCTTCGGCCTGGGTGGGGAACTCCACGGCGGCACGCGTGGGGGCCGTCACCGACAGCGCAACACCGAGTCCGCTAGCGATTCCCATCAGCGCGAGTTCGAGGCCCGCGAGCTTCGCGAACGTGCGCCGCGATTTGTCGCCGGTGAGTTGGGGGAGCAGTCGCTTGCGGATCCAGGCAGCGATCGCCACGAGCGCAATCAACAGCGCCGACTTGGCTAGGACCAGGCGCCCGTATCCACTGGTGACGAGGTCGGCCGGGCTTCCTAGGCGGACGTAGGCGTTGGCGATTCCGGAAGCCACGAGCACCACGACGCATGCCATCGCCAAGAGACCGAATCGACGAGCGGCGATGCCGACCGTTTCTGCCTTAGGCCAGACCGTTGCACCGAGCGCAATGAGCCCGCCAACCCACACTGTCGCCGCGACCGCGTGGGCGACGCCGTTCACTAGTGCCAGACCGTGGTCGCCGAGGCCAGCCGCGTGGCCCGCCATCGCCGGAACTGCGACGGCTACGACCGCCATGACGAACCAGACTGTCGTTCCGGTCAGGCTGACGCTGATTGCCGCTCCGACACAAATCACCGCGGCGAGCAATGCGCAGATAAGCAAGGTTCGGACGTCGATGATGTCCCACGCGTAGGTGGTGAACGTGCTCGATCCGACCGCGGTACCTAGGTCGATTCCCAGAATGCTCGCGAGTTTGAAGACGGCTGCGACGAGAGAAAGAACGCACCACACACCGGCTGCGGCGCTGGCACGCAGCAACGCGGTCCGTCCGCGCCTAGACACGGTGGTCTTGCCGGCCGTGGGATCCAGGAACCCGGCCAAGAGCAGCCAACCCACCGTCGCCATGGCAGCCGCGAAGGTGAGCGCTCCGACAACCGGCAGTAGCCAACCGACAACCGGTCCGGCATCTGGCAGGCCGCCAGGCGCGGGTTCGTAACTCGCGCCGGATAGCACAACTCCGACGAGGGCGGACAAGACCGCGATGAGGCCGAAGGCGAGAACGACGCGCACCAGGATTCCGGACCGCCGCACCTCGGGTGCGGTTGCGGTCTCGGTTGGTGGATGCGTCTGGGTTGCCACGTTCAGGTTCCTAGCGCTCGTGGTTTAGGTATTGGGTCGGTCGTTCTTCTTGCGCTTGCGGGCGGCCTGAATTCCGAAGATGCCACCGACGATGATCAAGACTCCGATGACCGTTGGAAGCAGCCACATCGTCCCGCCGAGACCGGCGGGACCAGTCGCGCTGACGGGGCTGCTCGTGGGAACTGGGGTCGGCACCCCGATACCTGCGTTGGGGGAACCGGTTGGTGATGCAGTGACGGTCGGGCCCTGGTTGGCAGTTGTGTAGCTGAAGCTGAACGTGCCGCTGAGCGGGTGGCCATCGGCACCGACGTTGCGCCAGGCAACGCTGTACGTGCCGGCACTCGCATCCGTGGGCCACTTCGCGGTCGCAGTCCCACCAACCAAGACGATGTCGGTCAGTGGAATTTGGCGCCCGGCGCTATCCGTCGCGACGATCTTCGTGGTGTCTTTCAGTGGCGCTTCTTCGAACTTCAAGACGATCGCGGGCGGTGCGGAAGCTAGCTGGGCACCGTTTTTGGGAGTCGTCGATAGCAGCTCGTCGTGTGCCTGGCTCGGAGTTGCGGTGGCGAATCCAATCAACGTAAGGACGGCCGCCAGCAACCCCACCGCGAACTTCTGCATGACAGTGAGCATACGTCGCGCCAATCGCCAGTTTCAGCCGTCCCACCAATCCGGATTGTGGCGGTTAGCCGCCGCTAGAGGGCAGCAGACCGCCACGTTGCTGCATGTTTGCCCGGTCGGCGGCGCGTGAGGTACCTAGGAACGCCGAAGGGGCTCAGACACCGTCGCGTCTGAGCCCCTTCGGGTTGGTAAAACTAGAAGAGGTCTTCGTCGATCTCCATGACCTCGAGCGACGTTGCCTCGGCAACCGCGCGCTCAGCTGCGATCAACGGCAGACGGTTCTGTGCGAACCAGCGCGCCGTGACGAGCTTGCTTTCGTAGAACCGCTTGTCGCGATCGTTCGGGCCAGCAGCAAGCGCTGCCGTTGCCACGTCGGCCTGCTTGAGCAGCAGCCAGCCGATGACAAGATCGCCGCACGCGAGCAGTAGGCGGCTCGTGTTCAAGCCAACCCGGTACAACTCGTTCGGGTTCTCCTGGCTCTTCATGAGCCAGCCGCCGAGGGTGCCGATCAGACCCTGAACATCTTCAAGCGCGGTACTCAGCAGTTCACGCTCGGCAGCGAGCTGGTCGCCTTCGGACGTGTTCTTGATCGTTTCGGTGATCTCGCTGGCGAGCTGCGTGACGGCCTGGAACTGATCGCGCACCATCTTGCGGAAGAAGAAGTCCATGCCCTGGATGGCAGTGGTTCCTTCGTACAAGGTGTCGATCTTGGCGTCGCGCACGTACTGCTCGAGCGGGTAGTCCTGCAAGAAGCCGGAACCACCGAAGGTCTGAAGCGACTCGGTGCCAAGCAGCACCCAGGCGCGCTCAGAACCAACACCCTTAACGATCGGCAGCAGCAGATCGTTCATGCGGTCGTCCATGTCCCCGTCGCCGTGCTCGGAGTTGTGCATCGCGACCTTGTCTTGGTGCATCGCGGTGTAGGCAACAAGCGCGCGCAGGCCCTCGGCGTATGCCTTCTGAATCATCAGGCTGCGTCGGACATCCGGGTGATGCGTGATGGTCACGCGCGGTGCGGTCTTGTCGAGCATCTGCGTAAGGTCCGCACCCTGGACGCGGTTCTTCGCGTAGTCCAACGCGTTGAGGTAACCGGTCGAAAGTGTTGCGATCGCCTTCGTGCCGACGAGCATGCGGGCGTACTCGATGACCTTGAACATCTGGGCAATTCCGTCGTGGACGTCACCGACGAGGTAGCCGACTGCTGGCTGCTTCTCACCGAAGGTGAGTTCGCAGGTGGTCGACGCCTTGATGCCCATCTTCTTTTCGATGTTCGTCGTGTAGACACCGTTGCGCTCGCCGAGCTCGCCGGTCTTGGTGTCGAAGAGGTACTTCGGAACCACGAACAGGCTCAGGCCCTTCGTGCCAGGTCCGGCACCTTCGGGACGGGCCAGCGTCAGGTGGATGATGTTTTCGTTGATGTCGTTTTCGCCACCGGTGATGAAGCGCTTGACGCCCTCGATGTGCCAGCTGCCATCGGGCTGCTGGATCGCCTTCGTGCGGCCTGCGCCGACGTCAGATCCGGCATCGGGCTCGGTGAGGACCATCGTGGCTCCCCAGGCGCGCTCGAGCATGATCTCGGCCCAGTGCTTCTGCTCATCCGTACCGAGGTGGTCAAGGATCGCGGCGAATCCGGGGCCGGCCAGCGTCATGTAGACGGCTGGGTTGGCACCGAGGAACATTTCCGCCATTGCCCAGTTGAGGCTGGGGGGCGCGCCTGATCCACCCAAGTTGTCGGGCAGCGGTGCGTTCCAGTAGCCGGCATCCCACAGAGCCTGGAAGGACTTCTTGAATTCCTCCGGCATCGTGACGGTGCACGTCGCTGGGTCATAAACGGGCGGGTTGCGGTCGATTGCCGCGAAGGAATCCGCGAGCGGACCGGTAGCCAGCTTCTCGCTCTCCTGCAGCAGGTAGCGCGCCGTATCTTCGTCCATCTCTGCGAATGGGCCCTTGCCCAGCCGGTCGCCGGCACCGAAGACCTCGAAGAGGTTGAATTCGATGTCGCGCAAATTGCTCTTGTAGTGGCCCATTGAGGCTCCTTGGAGTCAGTCCCGCTCGGGGTTACCCATCAGTAACAAACATAATGCTACTCGCCGGTAACTTACGCAAGAGCCCAAGGGTTGACTCTTTGCGTTGTGTTCGTCACGTTTCGCCACGGCCC
>JAOAUD010000160.1:8322-9865 GCA_030157755.1 Candidatus Nanopelagicales bacterium | reverse complement strand
ACATGGCGAAACCGTTGCGAAAGGAATCGACGAACGTGCAGCAAATCCTTGATGCGATTCAGGCCGGAGACACCTCCGCTGAAGATTTCGCGAGCATTGCAATCCCGGATAGCTACAAAGCGATCACTGTCCACAAAGACGAACAGACGATGTTCGAAGGGCTCAAGTCCCGCGACAAGGATCCCCGTAAGTCGCTACACCTCGACGAAGTACCCGTACCCGAACTCGGACCTGGCGAAGCAATCGTTGCCGTGATGGCCAGCGCAATCAACTACAACACCGTGTGGACATCGATCTTCGAACCTGTCTCGACATTCGGGTTCTTGGAGAGGTACGGCCGCCTCTCGTCACTGACCAAGCGTCACGACCTCCCGTACCACGTTGTCGGGTCAGACCTCGCCGGCGTTGTGTTGCGCACCGGCCCCGGGGTCACCGCGTGGAAGCCCGGCGACGAAGTTGTCGCCCACTGCCTCAGTGTCGAGTTGGAAGACCCCGCCGGGCACAACGACACAATGATGGATCCACAGCAGCGAATCTGGGGATTTGAAACCAACTTCGGCGGCCTTGCTGAAGTCGCGCTAGTCAAGAGCAACCAGCTCATGCACAAGCCCGCACATCTCACGTGGGAAGAAGCCGCCTGCCCAGGCCTGGTCAACTCAACGGCGTACCGCCAGTTGGTCAGCCGCAATGGTGCCGGGATGAAGCAGGGCGACAACGTCCTCATCTGGGGTGCATCAGGTGGCCTCGGTTCCTACGCCACTCAGTACGCACTTAATGGCGGTGCTACCCCTGTCTGCGTCGTTTCGTCTCCTGAGAAGGCGGAGATCTGCCGCAAGATGGGTGCTGAGCTCATCATCGATCGCGCGGCCGAGGGCTACAAGTTCTGGAAAGACGAGACCACTCAGGATCCCAAGGAGTGGCAGCGGTTCGGAAAGCGAATCCGCGAGCTCACGGGCGGCGAAGACGTCGACATCGTGTACGAACACCCGGGTCGCGAAACCTTCGGTGCCAGCGTCTACGCAGCGCGTAAGGGCGGCACCATCGTCACCTGCGCGTCAACAAGCGGCTACATGCACGAGTACGACAACCGCTACTTCTGGATGAATCTCAAGCGCATCATCGGATCACACTTTGCGAACTACCGTGAGTCCTACGAAGCGAACCGGCTCGTCGACAAGGGAATGATCCATCCGACGCTATCGAAGACATTTTCGTTGGCGGACACAGGTGAAGCCGCGCTCGAGGTTCATCAGAACAAGCACCAAGGCAAGGTCGGCGTCCTTTGCCTCGCGCCCGAGGAAGGCCTCGGCGTCAGGGACCCAGAGAAGCGCGCGAAGTTCGAGAAGCAGATCAACCGCTTCCGCGATCAGTAAGACGGTCGAAACGTAGTGAGGGCCCGCACCGAAACTTGGTGCGGGCCCTCACTGCGTTCGTAGAGCTACTTTGCGGCTGCCGCCTTCTTGGCCGGAGCCTTCTTTGCAGGTGCCTTCTTGGCCGGAGCCTTCTTCGCAGGTGCCTTCTTGGCCGGAGCCTTCTTCGCAGG
>JAOAUD010000160.1:0-8222 GCA_030157755.1 Candidatus Nanopelagicales bacterium | reverse complement strand
TCTTGGCCGGAGCCTTCTTCGCAGGTGCCTTCTTGGCCGGAGCCTTCTTCGCAGGTGCCTTCTTGGCCGGAGCCTTCTTCGCAGGGGCCTTCTTCGCAGGGGCCTTCTTGGCCGGAGCCTTCTTGACAGCTGGCTTCTTTGCGGCGCCCTTCTTCGCGGGCGCCTTCTTGGCAACCGGTTGTGCCGTCGGCGCAGCCGCTGCGGCCGCGGCTGCGACCTTGCTGCCCTTCTTGGCAGCACGTTCGGCCCCGAGCTTGCAGATCTCCTCGAAGCCGGAAATGATCCCGGCCAACAGCACGTCGACATCCTTTGCGTGCTCGCCATCGCCGGTGATCCCGATGTTCAGATCATGCTTGTAGGACGTAATCCCGACGATGATCCGCATTGATCCCTCGATCGGGATGATCGGGATGTTCCCCTTGGCCGGGTGACCCATGAAGTAGAGGTCGATCATCGGCCCAGGAACGTTGGTGACGAGCGTTTCACTGAAGAGTTCAGTGCCAACACCGGCCTTTGCCATCACGTATTCCTGCACGGGGGCGGGAATCACCTTCTGGCTCGCCTTCAGCATTTGATCGCTGATGATCGGAAGCATGCTGCGCTTGGCATGCTTGGTTGATTCCTTGATCTGACGCATGCGCTTAACCGGATCCATCTCACCGAGCGGAAGCGGCGCCGGCAAAATGCTCACTTGGTTGTTCGCTTGGAAGTCCCGACGCAACGACACGGGCATGACGGCGCGAAGCGTACGACCGTTGGGGTTAACGCCGCGTGACTCCAGCAACTTGCTGAAACCGATGGCAACAGCGGCCAACACCATGTCGTTGATCGTCACGCCTTTGAACGACTTGCGCGCCAACTTCACGTCATCGAGAGAGAACTGCCCGCCGACCCACTTGCGATGATCGGTCACGGGGCCTGTCAATTCAGTGGGGCGTCGTGGCGCCATGCTCACCATCGAGCGAATCGTGTCTGGTGAGGTAGCGATCAATTGACCAAGTGCCTCGAGGCTCTTCTCGATCGAGCGGAGTGCTTGTGCAACCGCAGCGTCGACGGGACCATCAGTTTCGATCGCTTCGTCTTCGCGCTCCTTGGGCGCCATCATCTTCTTGATGCCGGCTGCGAGGCGGAATGAACCATCTGGCGTGACGTCGATCAGTTCCCCGAGCAGGATGAGCGCACCTTGCCCGTCCGCGATGCTGTGGTGCAGTCGGATGATGACTGTCCACTCGGTCGTGGAGTAGCCGGTGACCACGGTTGCGTCCCACAGCGGCCGATTGCGATCCATCGGACGTTCCATGATCTTGCCAACGACGGGATCGAAGCTCTCTCCAGGCTTCAGCTTGACGCCGTCAATGTGGTACTCAAGATCCGGCTCAACATCGACCCATTTGGCCTGACGCACCTTCGTGCGGCTGGAGACCACCTTCTGGCGGAACCGTGGCATGTCCTTGATCCGCTCGCGGAAGTAGCTGCGAACTTCTGCCAGCGAAGGTGCCTTCCCTTCGATCATCATCGCGCTACCTACCGCGACAGATGGTCCTGACTTTTCAATGTCAAGGAACATAGAGTCCATCGAACTCAGGCGATCCATACCTAACCCCTACCGTCTCATCGGCCGAAAAGGTGACCACGTGTGGTGATCACATGTTGATTCCGACATTTCAGCGCAAATGGGGGGTCCTTCGCCTGTTCGGACTACCCAACCGGCGGTGCGATGCGCGGAGACGATGACTTGCGGGGCAGATCGCGCGAGCTACGCGGTCGACTCGCTTCCGAATTCATCTGCCAGCCATTCGCTGATCGCCACCGTCACAACGACCGGATTTTCCAGTGGCGTCAAGTGCCCGACACCCGGGATCTCGATCAGCGTGGCCTGCCGTGAGGCTTCGGCCATCGCAACTGCATCTGCTGGCGGCGACAACAGGTCTTCGCTGCCAACGATCACGAGAACCGGCCCGTCGAACGTATCAAGGACGTCGAATGAATCGGGGCGCTGTGCCATCGCTCGTTGGATCCAAGCGATGGTGGCCGGTGGGCAGCCAGCGATCTGCTGCCGAACGCGCTGTTCCACGTCGGGGCGTTGCGTCACCGTCGAATCGCTGATGAGTTTGGACATCATCGCGTCGGCTACCCACGCCGAGCCCTCTGCGTCGACTCGATCCGCGAACGCTCGGCGCCCATCCGCCCCAGGCTGTGGATCCGCTGCAGCTTTGGTATCAACGAGGACGAGCCCTGCGACGCGTTCGGGGTATCGGCGTGCCAAGTTCATCGCCACGTAGCCACCCATCGAGACACCCGCGACAACCGCTGACTGCGCGCCTGTCCCCTCGATCAGAGCAGCGACATCATCAGCGAGAGCATCGAGATTCGGCTCAGTCGGCAGCTCATCACGATTGGTCCCGAACCCTCGCAGGTTCGGAACGATCGGTTCGATGCCCTGCTCGCGCAGTTGCTGTTCGACGTCTTCCCAGAGCCGAGCGTCCACCGGGAACGCATGCAGCAGGATGACGGGAGGCAGCGCCATTACGGCATCACCGAAAGGCCGCCGTCAACGATCAACTGCTGGCCGGTCATGAAGCTTGAGGCATCACTGGCGAGGAAGACTGCAGGTTCGGCAATTTCGTGAGCCATTCCCCAACGCTGCATCGGCACGCGGCTAAGCAACGAGGTCTCCGTCGAGTCGTCGACGCGCAGGAAGTCGGTCAGGTCTGTTTCGATCCAGCCGGGAACCAAGGCGTTGACTCGAACACCCGCATGAGCCCATTCGATTGCCAGCGACTTGGTCAGCGAAGAGACCGCCGCCTTCGCAGCGCCGTAGTGAGACATGAACGGCGTTCCGGCAAGTGACGCAACACTCGACACGTTGATCACGGACGCGGAATTGGCAGCCTGCAGGTGAGGCGAAGCGGCCTGACAGGCGTGAACAATCGATTCCACGTTGAGGCTGAAGGTCTTCTGCCAACCCGAGAAACGCATGTTTGCCATCGGCGTTGAGAACGAGTTTCCACCGGCGTTGTTGACCAAGATGTCGATGCCATCGAGCGCCAACGCGGCTGCGTCAACGGCTGCGCGCACGGCGTCACCGTCGAGCACATCGGCCGGAACGATGACCGCCTTGCGACCGTGAGCCTCGATCTCGGCTGCAACTTCGGCCAGCTTCGCTTCGTCGCGCGCGCTGATTGCGACGTCAGCTCCAGCAGCAGCGTAGGAAACCGCAATCGCACGGCCGATTCCGCGGGAAGCGCCGGTAACGAGGGCTTTGCGCCCGTCGAGTCGGAATGTCACAGATCCGTCCACCTTTCCATGGGGCCATCCCACTCATCGGGAAGGCCAACTGGGTGTTGTTCGAAATACCTCGGATTAACTGCTCGCACGATCTCATTGAGCACGAACTGCACGGACGGCTCCCCCACCCAAAGGTGCTTGGCGCCACTGCCTGTCAGCAGCTGAGCCGCCGGGATGGCCGTGAACCGCTGCGCAGCCTCGGCGGGTCGCAAGTAGTCATCCAACTCCGGAATGAGCGCCACGAGTGGGCGACCAGTTTCCGCCCACGCCTCAAGATCCGACTCCAGCGAAAACCGCAAAGGCGGGCTGATGAGAATCGCTCCGACCACTGACCCCACGTTCGGGTGCTTGAGGATCACATCGGTTCCGAATGACCATCCGACGAGCCACGGAACTGGCAGCGCACGTTCAGCGACGAAGTCGACGGCCGCAGCAAGATCGAGGCCCTCCGCTTGGCCGCCGTCGAACTCACCCTCGCTGGTGCCGCTTGCAGATGTCGTCCCGCGGGTGTTGAACCTCAACACCGCGATGTCAGCGAGAGCAGGCAGCCGCCAAGAGGCCTTCCGCAAGAGGTGTGAATCCATCATCCCGCCATGTGTCGGCAGCGGATGCACCATGACGATCGTGGCCACAGGGTCAACGTCGGCTGGAAGCGCGAGTTCGCCCACGAGGCTGAACCCATCGGCGGTCTGCAGTCGGACAGATTCCCGCCTCGCGGGAAGCACGCTGTTTGCACGGATCAGTGCTGCCGGTGCATCAGCCATGGGTTCGCCGCCAACACGCTGTGTGCCAGTGACGCCGATCATCCACGCCAGTCGACCAGCCTTCTTGCCAGGCCACCACGTGCGGGGTACGGGCAGGAATGTCCTGATTGCAGCTCGGACAGATGTAGGCCTTGCGTGCCGCGTGACCACTCACGGGCTGCACTACCCAATCGTCATCGTTGCTGCTCACGCCCATGGCACCCAGGTTAGCTGTAGGAAATGAAACCTTCACCGGTCTTGCGCCCGAGCTTGCCAGCGGCAACAACGTCCACCAGACCCTTCGCCGGGGTGTAACAGCTGTCACCGAAAGCGTCGAGGATGGTCTCCTCGATCGCCAGCGACACGTCATTGCCCACGACGTCAAGCAACGAGAACGGGCCAAGCGGAAGTGACTGCCAGGCCTTCATCAGTGGATCGAACACGTCAATCGTGGTGAGTTGTTCGTCAACGGCGATCACAGCGTCGTTGAGGTACGGGAACAACAGGAAGTTGACGATGAACCCGGCGCGATCGCCACACAACACTGGATGCTTCTTGACCGCCTTGCACAGGACCACTGTGGTGTCCGTGACGTCTTGCGCGGTCGCGGAACCTGACACGACCTCAACCAGTTTCATGACAGGCGCCGGGTTGAAGAAGTGCATGCCAATGACGTCCGCAGGACGAGCGGTCTCGGCGGCGAGAACATCGATGCTCAGGCTCGACGTTGTGGTCGCCAGGATCGCACCTGGCTTGCAGACGCGGTCAAGAGTGCGGAACAGCTCTTTCTTCGTTTCAAGATCTTCGACGATTGCTTCAACCACAATGTCGACGCGTCCTAGGTCTTCATGTGCCGTGGTCCCACAGACCCGAGCGAGGATCGTGGCCTTGTCATCCTCCGACAGCTTCCCCTTCGACACCGCGCGGTCGAGGGACTTCTCCAGAGCGGCACGGACCTTCGCGACCTTCTCGTCGCTACGGGCAACGTAGACAACGTCGTAACCGGATTTCGCGAATACCTCGATGATGCCAGTCGCCATCGTTCCGGTCCCGATCACGCCGACCAACTTGATCTCGCGCGTCGCACCGGCCGCGTCGCCATCTGCCGACGCTTCTTCGACGACCTCGGACGATCCCGCACCAGAGAAGGTGTAGAAGCCTGCGCCGCTGCTTTCGCCTAGGTTCCCAGCAGCCACACGATCAGTGATCGCGGCAGATACCCGGTGGCGACAGTCGCCGCTGGCTTCGTAAAGAACGTCAAGGATCGCTGCGGCCTTGTCCGAACCAATGGCATCGAGTTGACGCAACGGCCCAACCGGGTAGCCACACCCAAAACGCATGGCGGCATCAATGTCGTCGCGAGTTGCGTAGTTCTGCTCAAGCATCGTGGCCGCTTCGTTCAAGTACGCGAACCAAACAGCGGCTGCGAGGGCTGCGGATCCCGAGCCAACCGGACCTTCTGGGCCCTTGACCTCAACACCTGTTCCACCAAGCACTCCGGCAATTGCCGCGCTTGAATCCGAAACTCCGTTGAGACCTGCATTGGTGTCCGAGGCCATCGTCTCTCCTACTGTGAAAACGCCTGAATACGAGTGGGTTGCGTGGCATGAAGCCGCAAACGAGTGTGACAAACCCGGATCCGGCGACGATCACGGGCCGGCCAAACATGGCGCGCGTCACGCGCAATCACGGTTCGCTGCGTTGCCGGACTTTCCGCGGAATTAGCGTGGCGAGCCGATGTTGTCGACCCAACTGGCCGCCCGAGCCAACAACAGTTCGCGGTTGGCACCAACCAAATGGCGGGCCTGCACCCTGCGGCTTCCATCTACCCACACATCCGTCACTTGGCTGCGAGTCGCTGTGTAGACGACCTGCGAGATCGGGTTGTAGAGCGGATGGCTTGACCAATCGTCGAGCGACAATGCCACCACATCTGCTCGCTTACCGACTTCGAGTGACCCGATCTGTGAATCGAGGCCTAGCGCTCGGGCGCCGCCCATCGTCGCCAGGTACAGCGCTTGATCCGCTGGCAGCGAAGCGGCGTCGCTAGACACCCCTTTGCTCAATAGGGCCGCGACGCGCATCTCCGCGAGGATGTCGAGGTCGTTGTTGCTGGCCGCTCCGTCCGTTCCAAGGGCCACATTGACCCCCGCCCGCAGTAGGTCATCCACTCGGCAGAAGCCACTCGCGAGCTTGAGATTGGACTCTGGGCAGTGCACGACCGACGAACCCGCTTGCCTGACCGCCACGATGTCGTCATCGGTCAGGTGCACCATGTGTGCCCCGATCAGCCGGTCATTGAGCAGGCCCAGGCCTTCGAGACGTTGCAATGTCCGAAGCCCATACGAGCCGACCGAATCAGCATCCTCGTCGCTCGTCTCGCAAACGTGCATGTGAACGCGGGTGTTCAGCTGCTCGGAGAGCTCACGAATCCTCAATAACGGTGCATCCGACACTGTGTACGGCGCATGTGGGGCAAACGCTGTTGTCACCCGGCTCTGCCCTGCAAGCTCGGCACGCATCGCCAAACCCTTGTCGATGCACTCGTCGGCGTTTACTGCGTAGGTGTTCGCCATGTCGAAGCAGATCATTCCGGCAACCATGCGGATACCCATTTCGAGTGCTGCCTGCGCCGCGACCTCTGGGAAGAAATACATGTCGTTGAAACAGGTGACCCCCGACGTCAACATCTCGGCGATCGCAAGAGAGGTTCCGTCCCACACAAAATCCGGGCTGACCCATTGACCTTCCGTCGGCCAGATGTGATCTCGCAGCCACACACCAAGCGGCAAGTCATCTGCGAACCCACGCATCAAGGTCATCGCGGCGTGCGTGTGGGTATTTACCAAGCCAGGGATGAGTACGTGATCCGGTAACTCGACTAACTCGGCCGGTCGATATCGGGTCTGTAGGTCGGCGCTTGGCCCAGTATCAAGAATCTGACCGTCGCGAATTGCGATCCCCTGGTCGCGACGATGCGTCCCTTCCGCATCGACAGGGACCAGCCAGCCAGCGGTGATCAAGGTGTCGACATGTTCCACCCCGCAGACGGTAGCCGAGCGTGGCCGACGTTAACCCAGAAGTGGGAATCACTAACTTGACTTACTCAAGTTCTTGAATTGTTCCAAATACGGCACTAGGGTTGGCCTGTGCCGACGATGACCCGCGAAGCCGCAGCAGATGCTCTGCGCGGCGCCGGGCTGCGAGTGACGGCACCGCGAGTTGCCGTCTTGGAGTGCCTGGACGAACGCCCCCATAGCAGTGCTGATGCGTTGCGTCAGCCAGTTAACGACCAACTCGGTGCGGTGTCCACGCAGGCCATCTACGACGTCTTGAACGCGCTCACCGAAGCTGGGCTGACACGCCGTATCGAACCTGCCGGTCATCCCGCGCTATTCGAGACACGCACCGGCGATAACCATCACCACCTTGTCTGCCGCGAATGTGGAGCCGTCGAGGACGTGGACTGCGCGGCGGGCAAACGCCCGTGCTTGGACGCCGTTGACGACCGTGGATTCGAAATCGACGAAGCTGAAGTCACGTATTGGGGCCACTGCCCGGCATGCGCCGAGCAAGCCCGCATCACAAGAGAAAACCCGACGGAATCCCGAGCCTGACACCCGGGTGATCACCACAGGAGAGGTAACTATGGAGAGCGAAAGCAAGTGTCCGGTTGCGCACAGTGGCGGAACCACGAACGAAGACTGGTGGCCCAACCAGTTGAACCTCAAAGTCCTACAGCAGAACCCCCCGGCGGTCGACCCGATGGGCGAGGACTTCAACTACGACGAGGCCTTCTCCAGTCTCGACCTCAACGCTCTCAAAGCAGATCTCGCCGCGTTGATGACCGACTCCCAGGAATGGTGGCCAGCTGACTACGGGCACTACGGCCCGCTGTTCATCCGAATGGCGTGGCACAGTGTCGGCACCTACCGAATCAGCGATGGTCGCGGGGGCGGCGGTCAGGGTCTGCAGCGCTTCGCTCCCCTGAACAGCTGGCCCGACAATGTGAACCTCGACAAGGCCCGGCGCCTGCTGTGGCCGATCAAGCAGAAGTACGGCAAGAAGATTTCCTGGGCAGACTTGCTGATCCTCACAGGCAACGTCGCACTCGAAACGATGGGATTCAAGACGTTCGGCTTCGGTGGCGGCCGCGCAGACGTGTGGGAGCCAGACGACACCTACTGGGGC
>JAOAUD010000159.1 GCA_030157755.1 Candidatus Nanopelagicales bacterium | reverse complement strand
GCTGCTGATCCGCTGCGAAGAAGGCCGCTGCTTTTTTTAGGAAAGCGACCTGGTCTTTCAGACGCCTATTCTCCCGTTTGAGATCGCGCAGCTCCTTCTTGTCATCTGCTGTGTCGCCGGCGTCGTCTTCCAACCTGTCCTCTTTCACCTCGCGGACCCATTTCCTCAACGTGTCCTTATGGATCGATAGCTCATTGGCCACATCCGAGTACGTCCTCGACGACTCAATGACACGGCGAACCGCTTCGATCTTGAACTCTTTGCTGTAGTGGATTCCTGAACCCATTGGCGGGCTCCTCTCGGATCACGCTACTGCCAGCCCCCTCCGCGAAATCCGGACGCCCTCCAGATCGCTGCGAGGGAAGGAGCTGCGTCCCTGGCCAAACTCAGCCACCTGCACATTGGACCTACACCACGTGATGGGACTCACCCCGAACCGCAGCCTGAACCGCTCCCTGGTCGACCAACACCACCGAAACAGCCAGCTCCAACGCGCCCAACAACACAGGCTGCATCTCCGAATCAGTTCCAGGTCGCCGAGGAAGTGCCGGATGACTCAGGCACGAACACTCCTAACGGCTGAGCAACGACCACAGGTTTTCGGGTGGGTCCATGTAGTCCGGCCAGGTCGGGGGGTGGTCCGGATCCCAGCCAGCACCGGCCGGTTCGAACAAGATCTCAGCGTCGTTGAAGTTCGCATCGTCCAGCCTGGCCCCTTCAATGACCGTCTGAGGCATGAGCTGGGCATGCGAGAAGTTGACCCGTAGGAGATGCGCATCCCTAAAGTTTGCCTCGATATGCGCGCCGCTCAGGTCGACTCCGAGAACCAACGCTCCCGTTAGGTCTGTGCCAAGAAGGTGGGAGTGCGCGAGGTTCGCCCCCATGATGTCGGCCCCCCCAAGTTGGGCGCGACCAAGGTTTGCTCCAGCGAGATCTGCTTCTCGCAAGTTGATGACCCTGTCCGGGAAGTAGTCGATTGACCGCCCGACGACAAGCAGCGCCGTCTGGATGTCGGACGCGATTTGATCTACCGGCAGTTCTTGGTCGCGCTCGTGTCCCCTGAGGAACGCGCACAACACGTCGATAACCGACTGACCATGATCAGGGGAGTCGCGGGCGACCCATTCCAGGGAGTAGATCCCGCCTATCCGGCTATCCAGGCTGGCACTAGCCAACAGGTCAACCGCTCGAACGAATCGGTCAGCGATCTGACCTGCAATCTCCAGTCGGCGAGCCTCAAGGCGGTTGTGCACGGCCTCCTCGTAGGCAACTTGGGCGAGCGACTGTGCCAATCGACCGCGGTGCTGTTCCATGCGAGCCAACTCCAGACGAGCCAGGGCGAGAACGCCCAATGAAAGCGCCGCCATCCCAGTGGCGACCTGGATAGTGATCTCCGGATTGTCCAGCGATTGGCCTTGGCCCCACATGAGACCATCAATAGGGCCTGGGAGGCCCCCCGCTGCAACGAGCGCCGTCGATGCGACGCCGATCGCTGCCAGCCAAGGCGTTGCACTAACCCATCGCGATTCCTCTCGGACACCATCCTGACCCATGACACATAGGCTGCCATAGGGCGGTACCGTCGGGGATGACGACTCGCATCCAAGTCAGGCGTCTAAGCCGTCGGCCCAAAGGCGACCTCCGGCATTGCTTGCTGCACTCGACCTAGCGAGTTTCCGCCCGACCGGATGCCAAGAGCGGCAATCGAAAGAACGGCCAAGAGGTGCCGTTGGTGGCCAGCCCGGCGCCGTACGACGAGTCCCCAACAAGGACGACCCGCTGCCCCGGCCTCGGCGAGCACACCGACGAGGCGCTGCTCGACGCAGGCTACGACTGAGGGAGCCGAGAAGTCATCCGCCCTGTGATCCAGAGGGTTTCCGGCCCACGCCGAGATAGGTATGGTCGACGTCTTGTGGACCTGCTTCCCTCGCTCGCACGCCTCGTTCTCACCCGAATCGGCTGGGTCTTTGCGACCGGCGACTCTTGGGACGCTGAGATCCTTGCGCTCCGACACCAGATCTTCGTATTGCAGCGCCAGGTCGACCGGCCGAGATTCAACACTATCTGGAACGAACACCCACTCCGACAACTTGTCGAGGAATACGTCGAGCACTACAACTCACAACGCCCGCACCGAGGGCTTCACCAACGAGCCCCCAACGAAACCGAGGACGTCACCCCGATCGGCACAGACCAACCGATCCAACGTCAAACAACCTGCGCCGGACTCATCAACGAATACCGAACAGCAGCCTGAACCGTTCCCTGGTCAACAGACACCACCCCGAACGCCAGACTCGACGCATCCAACAACCCAAACGACATCACCCAATCAGTTCCAGGTCGCCGGAAAAAGCACCGGATGACTTCTCGACACGAACAGGGTCGGGCAGTTTGGCATCGCTCGGGCGAGCGGCATCTACGATGGTGACACGAGCGAGGCGTAGGGCAACTCGATTCGTGGAAACGAGATGAGATGAGCGACCGATCCTCAATCGAGTGGACGGAGGCAACGTGGAACCCGACCACTGGCTGCGACCAGGTCAGCAAGGGTTGCGACAACTGCTACGCGCTGACGCTCTCCCGGCGACTCAAGGCGATGGGTGTTGCCAAGTACCAGAACGACGGAAACGAACGCACGAGTGGCCCGGGCTTCGCTCTCACCTGCCATCCATCAGCACTCGATCAACCCAAGCAGTGGAAGTCGCCGCGCGTCGTGTTCGTCAACTCGATGAGCGATCTGTTCCACAAGGACGTGCCAATCGGCTTCATCCGTGACGTCTTCGACGTCATGCGCGAAACACCTCGACACACCTACCAACTTCTCACCAAGCGTTCGGCGCGTCTCGCTCAGATGGCCGATCGTCTCGACTGGCCCGGCAACGTCTGGATCGGAGTATCGGTCGAAACCGACCGATACAGCTTTCGAGCGCGTGACCTCGCCACTGTCGAGGCCGCTTCGGTCCGGTTCCTCTCTTGCGAGCCGTTACTCGGTGCGCTGCCCTCATTGTCGCTGGACGGCATCGACTGGGTGATCGCTGGCGGTGAATCGGGCCCCGGCTGTCGACCCATCGATCTCGCCTGGGCGCGCAGCATCCGCGATCAGTGCGCCACTCAAAGCGTCGCGTTCTTCTTCAAACAGTGGGGCGGACGCACTCCAAAGGCCGGTGGCCGCATCCTTGACGGCGAAATCCACGACGAGATGCCGCAACGCAGCGCATCGTGACCGAACACGAACAACTTTCCATCCTGTCGACCGAAGAGCTGGCCGACCTCGAAACCGAGATCGAACAAGCCACCCACCATCCCGTCGCCAAGGACTTGGCTACCGAGATGCGCGAGTTCCACGGTTGGACCATCGACAAACTCGAGATCCTTCGTCTGTACCTCCGCGGCGGATACGTGCGCGTCGCCGGTGGCGGCAGCTACATCGACGCCTTCGCCGGCCAAGGACAAGGAGCCTTTAACGGCACCACCTTCAGCGGCTCCGCAATCGTGGCCGCGCAAAGCGAAGCGTTTGGCCGTCTCCACCTCATCGAGCAGGACCAACGCTCACACCGACTGCTCGCCCAGCGCCTCGCAGAACTACCCGACAAACTTCGGGCACGGTGCGAACTGCACCCGCCAGGCGATTGCAACCAAATCATCCCAACCTTGCTCGACGCGGCCGTCATCAATTCGGACAAGCCCTGTTTCGCATTCCTGGACCCCGACAGCACACAGCTCGCCTGGGAAACGATCGAGGCACTCGCCGCGTACAAAACATACACGCCGAACCCCGTCGAACCGAAGAAACCCAAAGCATGCAAGATCGAACTCTGGATTTTGTTCAACACCCACCAAGCGATCTATCGCCTCTGGGCCGACAACCGCGAGAAGTATCCCGAGACAATGGGCGCCGACGCGCTCGACCACCTCATGGGCGGCAGAGAAGCATGGTGGGACCTGTGGGAGAGCGGCCAGCCATCAAATGCGCTCCTGCGTCGCTATGTCGAACGGCTCAAGTCGCTCGGCTACCAGTACGTTCTGCCACAACCAGTTCGCGACCCCGTCGATGGTCGCGTCCACTACTACATGATCCACGTCACCGATCACCCGAGTGCACTCGGACTCATGCGGTGGGCTAAGAAGCAGACCGGTCGCATCTACGCAACGGAACTCCCCGGCACTGAGACGTTCTGACTCGTAACCGTCGGTTCGGAGCGCTCAGTCGCAGGTTGTGCGTGCCTGATTAACACTGCTGGTGGGCGCTGCGGTGTTTCCGTAGCGTTGTGAGGGTCTGGTCGGTGGGCTCAGTGCGTGCCTGCCGCCTCGGCTCAGGCTTGTGCGTGCCGAGAAGTCGTCCGCCCTTTCATCCTGAGGATTCTAGGTGGTCGTCGAGGTCGGTATCGTCGACGACTTGTGGACCTGCTTCCCGCTCTCGCGCGCCTCGTTCTCACCAGAATCGGATGGGTATTCGCCACCGGTGACTCCCGAGACGCTAAGATCCTTGCGCTCCGACACCAGATCCTCGTGCTGCAACGCCAGATCGACCGACCGAGATTCAACGATACCGACCGCACGATCCTTGCCTGATGGGGCCGAGAAGTCATCCGGCCAGTGTTCCTGAGGGTTTCGGGCCGACGTCGAGATCGGTATCGTCGACGACTCGTGGACCTGCTTCCCTCGCTCGCACGCCTCGTTCTCACCCGAATCGGCTGGGTCTTCGCCAGCGGCGACTCCCGAGACGCGGAGATCCTTGCGCTCCGACACCAGATCTTCATGTTGCAACGCCAGATCGACCGGCCGAGGTTCAACGAAACCGACCGCACGATCCTCGCTCTCCTGAGCAATGCCATGGATCGCACGCGCCGGGCAGCGACGTTCCTGATTGTCCGACCGGAGACGGTTCTGCGATGGCATCGTCGACTTGTCGCACGGCACTGGGCCCAACCGCCCACACCCAAACGCGGACGCCCACCGATCGACCCCGACCTGAGACGTCTGATCATCCGCCTCGCCAACGAAAATCCCGACTGGGGATACCGCGTATCCACGGGGAACTCGCACGGCTCGGTCACAAACTCGCCGCGTCGACCGTGTGGAAGGTTCTCCGCGCCGCCGGAATCGACCCGATCCGCGACCGGTCAGGGCCGTCATGGTCAGAGTTCATCCATTCGCAGTCGAAAGCCATAATGGCTACCGACTTCGCCTGTGTCGACAACGCGCTGCTTCGCCGATTCCATGCTCTGTTCGTCATCGAGGTCGCCACACGGCGTGTGCACTTGGCAGGGATCACCCCCAACCCCACCGGCTCCTGGACCACCCAAGCCGCCCGCAACCTGACGATGAAGCTCGGCGATCGTCACCCGTTCCGATTCGTGATTCGCGATGGTGCCGGGCAATTCACCCGATCCTTCGACGCAGTCCTCGCCGGCTCCGGAATCACCGCAATCAGAACACCGCCGCGGTCACCTCAAGCCAACGCGTTCGCTGAACGATGGGTGCGCACGCTCAGTCACGAACTCCTCGACCCCACCATCATCTGGAACGAGCGACAGCTCCGGCAGCTGCTCGAGGAATACCTCGAGCACTACAACAGCCATCGCCCGCACCGAGGGCTCCACCAACGGGCACCCAACGACACCGCCGACGTCACCCCGATCGGCACAGGCCAGCCGATCAAACGACACACCAGCTGCGCCGGACTCATCAACGAATACCAATCAGCCGCCTGAACAGCCCCCGGTCAACCAACACCACCCCGGACGCCAGCTTCAAAGCGCCCAACTACGCAAACGACATCACCGAATCAGTTCGAGGTCGCCGTAAAAGGCACCGGATGACTTCTCGACACGAACAGGCGTACAACAATGGGCGGAAGGTGGTCGGCGAAGTGCGCTTGCGCCCGATCTGCCACATCCTTGTCAATCCGGCCAAGGTCGGGCTCGGGGTCTCAGACTGGCCAGACGCGGGTGGCGGGCCGGACCAATATCCGGTTGAATACCTTGGTCAAGCTCACAGGTGATCCGTGTTTGACCTTCAGGCATGGACATCCCAGACGTTGACCGGCTCCTCGGCGCGCGTCGCACCCGGCTACTGCACCACGTCCTCACCGTCCCACAGCACGCACGCACAAAGAGAACCGCCGTTCCTCCGCCCGAAATCAAGCCCACACGAAGTCCCGGAGCGACACAGTGGCTATTGCTAGTTCCGACTTGCTGACACCCAAACCCATAAGAAGCCAAACCATGAGAAACGCCAGTCACCACAGTACAGAGACGACGATCGGAACCGACTAGTGACTTCATTAATGCCGGACGAGAATGCACTCAAAGAGCGCATTGCCAAGTTCCTCAAGCACTTTGCCTTGCTTGACGGCGATGAAAAGGGAGAGGCGCAGGTCTTCCTAGACCGCTTCTTTCAGGCTTTGGGCCACGAGGGGGCGAAGGAAGCCGGGGCAGTTCTCGAAGATCGCGTTCGCGGCGAGGACTCCATCCATTTCGCTGACCTCATGTGGAACGACGTAGTCCTCTTCGAGATGAAGAAACGCGGGGAGGACCTCAAGAGGCATTACGCCCAAGCAGAGCGATACTGGCTCCAGAAGACCAAAGGCCGTCCCCGCTACGTGGTCACTTGCAATTTCGATGAGTTCTGGATATACGATTTTGAGCATCAGATGTATCAACCCATCGAGATTGTACCGACTCCACAATTGCACACTCGTTGGGAAGCCTTCGGGTTCATGCTTCCCAAACCTATCGAACCACTTTTCGATCAGAACCTCGAGGAGGTCTCCAAGTCAGCAGCAGGATCTATCGCCGATATGACCGCTTCCCTAATCGCAGCCGGGATAGATCGCCATCGAGCCCAACGGTTCGCGATGCAGTGTGTTACTGCGATGTTCGCCGAGGACACGGCTCTCCTCCCGCGTCACCTATTCACCCGCGCTGTCGCAGACTCCGTTGAGGGGTCCGCAGACGCCTTCGATGTTGTCTTCGGACTCTTTCGAGAGATGAACAGCCCCGGCAAGACAGCCGGGGGACGTTTCGAGGGAACCCCCTACTTCAACGGCGATCTCTACGCGGACGCTGCCGGATTTGCACTTCCCGAAGAAGCGTTGGTCACGCTTAAACATGTTTCAGCTTTGGACTGGTCCAAGATCCAGCCAGAGATCTTCGGCACACTGTTCGAGCAGTTTCTGGACGACGAACAGCGGCACTCTCTAGGCGCCCATTTCACCACTGCACGGGACATCATGCGCGTGGTCCGCCCAACCATCGTCGATCCGTTCGTGGAGCGGATCCAACGTGCTCGCACCCAGAAGACTCTTGGCGAGATCGAAACAGAATTGACACAGCTGAAGATCATCGATCCTGCGTGCGGCTCGGGCAATTTTCTTTACGTTGCTTATCGAGAGCTCCGTAAGCTCGAGACTCTCATCGAAGAGAAGCGAAACACCCTGTCTAAGCGTCGGCGCGTCAGAACCGACCGCCTAGCTTTGGTGAGTCCTAACCAGTTCTACGGCATTGACGTCGACTCCTTCGCGATCGAGATAGCGCGCATCACGCTCTTGATCGCAAAGCAGCTCACGGCGTTCGAGCGGTCAGGCGTTGAGAACCCACTCCCGCTGGACAACTTGGACCAGAACATCGTCGTCGGAGACGCTCTGTTTGACTCGTGGCCGGAGTTCGATATCTGCATTGGCAACCCTCCCTACATTGGCCGCCGGCAGCTTGCGGGCCTACGTGGGCCTGCGTATGTGGCGAAACTCGACTCCGAGTTCCCCGAGGTCGGCGGCTTAGCGGACTACGTCGTCTACTGGATCAGACTCGCGCATGAGCGACTGTCAGACGGAGGGCGAGCCGGGCTGGTTTGTACGAACAGCATCGCCCAGTCCTCAAGTCGGAAACACGGCCTGGACTACATCATTGAGACCGGTGGGACAGTCACCGAGGCTGTGACGTCGATGCCATGGTCGGGGAAGGCCGCCGTAACCGTCGCAATCATAAACTGGACGAAGGGGCCGGACGACAGGAAGCCAATTCTGTGGACGGATCGTGATACAGCGATCGAAGTCAAAGAGATCAACGGATCCCTGCGCCAAACCCTCGATCTGAGCGGAGCGAAAGGGCTCAAGTCCAACAGTCGACCGAAGGTGTTCTTTCAGGGACAAACTGTGGGGAACACAGAAGCGTTCGTTCTGACTACCGAGGAAGCACGCGCATTGACCAAAGAGGACCCTGCGAGCCGCACTGTTCTCCACCCCTACATCATCGGCGACGAGATCCTCAAGACCGGTAGGCCGGGCCGGTGGGTCATCGACATCGTGGCACCGGATGCGACTGCGGCGAGAGCCGTAGCGCCCGGCGCCTATGGTCGACTGCGTCTTCGGGCGCTCCCCGAGCGTGAGAAGAAGGCACGGGCCGAAGCCATCACGAACGCCGAGATTAGGAGGGAGCATCCAAACGCTCGCTTGAACTGGCATCATCGCAACTTTCTTGCCCGGTGGTGGCAGCAGTCATACCGGCGAGCCGAGCTATTCGACAAGGTCACCGAATCAGATCGGTACATAGTCCTCTCTCGTGTCGCCTCCGAGAATCGTCGGCCAGTTTTTGCCTTTGTGTCGTCCGAGAACCGGGCCAGCGATGCTGTTCAGTGCTTTTCATTCGATGATGACTACAGCCTCGGTATTCTGCACAGCACTCCCCATCAGCACTGGTTTCTTGAGCGGTGCACCTTTCTGGAGGTCCGACCTCGATATACGCCAACCACGGTGTTCGACTCGTTTCCTTGGCCTCAGGACCCCGATCCGGGTTCCGTGCAATCTGTCGCGAACGCGATGCGCGTTGTTCTGGAGGTCCGAGCCGAGCTGACCGATGCCGGATTGTCACTCGCTGCACAGTACGAGTCTCTCAGCGACCCCGGGGTCAATCGACTTCGCAATGCTCACAACGCTCTCGATGAGGCCGTCGTAGCCGCATATGGTTTCAACGATCGGGAGGACCTTGTGGCGCAGTTGCTGGCGTTGAATCTCAAGGTCTTCGCTGAGGAATCGGTCGGCGGAGCGGTAACGCCACCCGGACCACCTCCAGGCGTCGGTGGAACCCGAACTACCGACTTCTTCTTCCCAGCGCCCGAACTGTAGGAAGCGCCGCATGGTAACCCCCATGCTCCTTTGCACCGCTCATGTCACCCCCCAATCCCCACTGGCGGCCACCTCAGGTCCCACACCGCGCTCGCGCTCGCGGTCCGACAGCTACGGGTTCATTCGACTACGCAACTCAGGAGAACCAACAGCTCGAATGGCCCTATTGCACGCAGCGTGCTTGTAGTGGTCCTACGTCCGGTCGACCCGCTTGACGCCATGACCGGCTCTGCTCATAGCCACTACGGAGACCAATCACGCGGTTCTGTGCGACGACAGATGGTTGCGATTTCCGGGGCGTTTCGCAGTGAATAGAGCCACCAGGCTCGGCAGGTCGTGCAAGCGCTTGGGGCCGATCACCCAATACAGCCGCGAAAGGAAACCCGTGCCACTCTGAGCGAAGGCGCGTCGATCGCCCGACGACATGGAATTCAATGGTCAAGGCACCCTCCGGCTTCCCACTTGAGCCGCAAGGGGACGGCGCCCAGTCCCGCTGTAAGGCTGTAGGGGATGGGCCATGAAGATCCTGGCAATGTTGACGGCAGTCCTCATGCTCAGCTTCGGGGCGATGATGGGGTTGGGGTACTTGCACCAGCAGCAGACGGCGATCGCATCAGCTGCCGGCAGGCCATGTGTCTTGCCGTCCGGTCAGGGCCTTCCTGCTGTCGGACCGTGGCCAGACATGCTCAACCCCGTCCATGTCGCCCAAGTCGCCGCAGCAGCAGGGTTCACCGGTGAGGACCTCACGCTGGCGGTCGCCATCGCTTCGGCTGAGAGCAGCCACCGCCCGCACCTCACCAACCAGAACAGCGACTCCCATCGCAGCGTCGACTACGGGCTGTGGCAGATCAACGGCTACTACCACCCCGACAAGATGGCGATGGGCGACTGGGGCAACCCGTGGGACAACGCCAAGATGGCCC
>JAOAUD010000158.1 GCA_030157755.1 Candidatus Nanopelagicales bacterium | reverse complement strand
TGGAATTCTCGCAGCGCCCGATCGGTGTCAGGACCGAAGACGCCATCGACCCGTCCGGAATCAAAGCCAAGGGTGTTCAGCCGCTGCTGCAAACTGGCGACGTCATCGCCGGCAGTCATGTGGCCGGGTGAAAATGAAACGACTCGATCGCCGAGATTCCAGCGAGCTTCTTCCAATTGACGGAACGTTGCCGGACCGACGATCCCGTCAATGACGATTCCGCGGTCCTGCTGGAATGCGCGGACCGCGGAATCGACTTGCTGGCTGAAGTACGCCGGATCGTCACCGTCAGGGCAGACACCGAGAAGCCCGAGCCGTTCGAGACGGTCTCGGACCTCGGCTACTGCTGGATTTCGGACTCCCCGCGAGAGATGTAAGCCGGGAAGGCTTGGAAGCTCGTCAACCACCTTGATTAGTTGATGAACTCACTCAGGTCGGCCAGGAGGGCCGCCTTCGGCTTCGCGCCAATGATCTGCTTCACGATTTGGCCGTTCTGGAATACCGCCATGGTGGGGATGGAGGTGATTCCGTACGACGCTGAGGTCGCCGGGTTCTCGTCAACGTTGAGCTTGGCGATCGTCAGTTTGTCTGAGTGGGAGGCAGCGATCTCTTCAAGGATCGGTGCAACCATCTTGCAGGGACCACACCATTCGGCCCAGAAATCAACGAGCACAGGCTTGTCGGCCTGGAGCACGTCGCTGGTGAAGTTGGCGTCGGTCACTGTTGTTGTCGCACCCATTGGTGCCTCCTTGTCGCTGGGCCTGCGCAGCAGAGACTACGCCGCGCTTGGCGAGGCTATTCGGTCAGCCACGCCCTATCAGCGGTTTCAACGAAACTCAGGACAGATGTGTTCCCGAATCAACTCGCGACATCATTCGATTCGAATGATCACCCTCTCGGGGCCAACGAGGTAACGGCCTCAACTCGGGACGTCGACTCACCATTTCCAAGGCTCCAGATCGCTGCAATGTCGCCACTATTGTTGATCTTTGCAATGGGGTCGAAGCACTTGTTGCCATCCGCTGATAGCGACTGGACGCCAGTCCACTTGCCGTCGGCGTCACGCACGTTGATCTGCGCAGGCGGGCGGTACGGGTAGTCACCTGGATCGATGCCGGGCCAAGCTGCAACCGCACGGCCATCCTTCGCGACGTCCAAACGCAAGCCGTCGTTGTCGCGGTTGTCTTCGGTGATCTGCGTGGCTGGCTTCCACGAGCCATCAGCACGCTGCTCACTCACCATGCCCTGGTCGCACTTTCCGCTCTTGATCCACAAAACCGTGGCCCGACCAGATCCGTCAACACCAACCTGCGGGTTGGCCGCGCCGCCATCTGCTTCGGGTAACAGCGCAGCGGCCGACCACTTGCCGGAAGCGGTCATGGTCGCGTAGGCGATGTGCTGGGAGGTATCGCTGAGTGTCTCTTGCCAGACGGCCATGGTCTCCCCGGCGCGAGTGGCGATGGCGGGTTCGACGGCTTCGGTCCGCAGTTGGCTGGAGGACAGCGTGACTGCGGTGGTCTTGGCGGAACTTGATGGTGTCGCGGCGCGAACCTGGTAGTTGCCATCGAGTGAGTACCAGACCACGGACACCTGTCCCGATTCGGAGACAGCCATGGATTGTGAGACAGCCGATTCGGACTTGTTCGTCAGTTTCTGGATGCGAAACTTCCCTGCGGTAGTTTCTTGCGCGAATTCCACGCTGGTTGGCGCGTTCTTGTTTGCGTGCAACCAGGTCACTGAGGTTGTCCCGCGAGCGTCCACGACAAGTTCCGGGTTCGTCGCGCCGCTCGGTGAGATCGCCTGAGGTTTCGCCCAGGTCCCGTCGAATTCCGTCACCATGATTCGTGATCCCTTGCCCGAACCTTGCTCCCAGGTGACAGCGACGTCGTGACCGTTGGTCGCAATCGTCGGCCGCTGCGCATCCGAACCCGACTCGCTCAGTGTTGTGGGTTGTCCCCATCGGCCGGCGCTGTCTTGCAGTGCAACCTGAACCGTCGCGCGTCGCTGGTTGTTCATAGTCTGAGTCCACACGGCAACGGCGCTGCCGTCGTCACGAACAGCAATATCGGCCGCCTCGCCACGGGAGTTTTCTGCGGAGAGCACCTTCGGCGGGCTGAGGTCAGCTTTCGGTGCGGCATTCGCGGCGGCAGCGGTTCCGAGCAGCAAACAACCCGCTGCCGTCACTGTTGTCAGCGTGCGTCGGGCGCGGGGTGAGGTTCGCAAAGCAGCCATGGGGGACCTTCCGTTGGGTTAGTCCCGTGACGATGCCCGAACTGGCTTGCGCTAAACCGAGCTGGCGAGGTGAACCGGTTCTCCTTGCTTTACCCGTCTTGGTCGGCCAACCAGCGCTCGGCATCCAGTGCTGCGGCACAGCCGGAACCGGCGGCAGTAATCGCTTGCCGGTAGGTGTGGTCGACGAGGTCGCCACATGCGAACACGCCGTCCAGATTTGTCCTCGTGCTGCGTCCCTCGACCAAGACGTAGTTCTCGTCATCGAGGTCTACCTGTCCCACAACGAGTTCAGAACGCGGGTCGTGCCCAATAGCGATGAAGCAACCAGTCACTGCCAGCGTCGATTCCTCACCCGTCTTGCGGTTCTTCAGGGATAGCCCAGACAGCTTGTCCTCACCGAGCATGTCGAGGACCTCGGTATCCCAGATGACTTCGATCTTCGGGTTAGCCAAGGCACGCTCAACCATGATCTTGCTGGCGCGGAATTCGTCGCGCCGGTGAATGATGTAGACCTTCTCGGCGAAGCGAGTCAGAAATGTTGCTTCCTCCATCGCCGAGTCTCCGCCACCAATGACGGCGATCTCGTGCGAGCGGAAGAAGAACCCATCACATGTGGCACACCAGGAAACTCCGTGGCCCGAGAGTCGCTTCTCATTGGGAACTCCAAGTTCGCGGTAGCCCGATCCCATCGACAGGATCACGGCGCGGCCTTGGTGCACGTTTCCTGAACCGTCGATGACGGTCTTGATGTCACCATCGAGCTTCAGTTCGACCGCATCGTCGGTGAGGATCGTGGTTCCGAACCGCTCGGCTTGCCCGCGCATTGCGGCCATCAGCTCTGGGCCCTGGATGCCCTCGACGAAACCGGGGAAGTTCTCAACCTCGGTGGTGTTCATCAGTGCGCCACCGGCCGTTACCGATCCTTCAAGCAGAAGCGGCTGCAATTCGGCACGTGCGGCGTAGATGGCGGCGGTCAGACCGGCCGGGCCGGACCCGACGATGATTACGTCTCGAACATCGTTGCTCACGTGGAAAGCGCCTCGCTTCGTCGTTGAACTATCGGTGGAACGTCATTGCCGGAACGATCCTAGGTGAGCGCTGTATTCCCTCGGGAGCGGCTCGCACAAGGAACGCGCTCACGCGCGCGAGTACGTCAGGTTGACCATGCCACTGGGCCAACTGGTCACGTCGGTCAGCACCCAGGCCCCTGCACGTGGGATCGGATGGAACAACGGACGACCTTCGCCCAACGTGAGGGGCACCTTCGTCAGCACCATGTCATCGACGAGACCTTCGGCAAGGAACGAACTGATGACCTGGCCGCCGTCGACGTACACGTGGCGAATTCCCATCTCTTCCCACCGCGCAAGAGCTTCTCGCGGCGAGGTCTGCCAGAAGATGACTCCCTCACGAGGCTGCGGAGGGTTGTGCGTGAAGACGAAGACTTTGCGGTCGCCGAAAGGCAACGGATCGATGTGCGAGATGAAGTCGTAGGTGCCACGACCCATCGCGAGCGCATCAACGGTGGAGATGAAGGGCTCGTACCCGTAGTCCTCGCCCGGAACGGCAGCGGCATCCAACCAGTCGAGCTTGTCGTCCAGCGTCGCGATGTAGCCATCGATGCTTGACGCAATGAAGACCGAGAGTCGAGTCATTGGATGTCCTGATTTGTGGCAGCGGCAGTGAGCTGCGGCTACTGCGTGCTGATGGTGACGTGCTCGCGAATCATCTGCGGGTCTGTGTCGCTGCAGGACACCTTGACCGCATAGATGTCGACAGAACTTTCCGTGGTGTCGACGGCAGCAACTGCGACTGATTCGGTCGGCGAGGTTGCCGTCGGGCGGTACGACGCGATCTCAACGTGCAGTGGCGCTCGGTTGCTCAGCTTCGCCAGACAACCAGTGACTTGTTCACGCAACGTCTTGTCGACCTGGAGTGCGGTTGCGCTACCGCTCGGGCTCGGACTCGCCGAGACGTTCGAACTGGATGCACTTGAGGAGTCTGAACTAGGGCTGGCACTGGCAGAGCGGGCAGCGCTGGCAGCGGCTGAGCGCCATTCGGGCAGAGCTGCCTTGACCTGGGATGTGAAGTTTTCCTTCTGGTACTGCTTCGTTGAGGCGCTCATCGGGATGGCGACGGAGGCCAACGGCGGATTTGTGTTCGATTCACCATCGAGCACCGTGGTTCCCACGACCAATGCCACGACGCTTGCCGCTGCGATTCCAGCGACTCCCACGAACCAACGGCCCTTATGTTGGCGCTGCGTCGGTAGCGCGGTGACTGTTGCGCCTGCGCCTGCGGCGACAGCGCCACTACTGGCCGATTCGGCGGCCGTGGCGTACGGGTTCGGCTCGGCTGCGAGCGCTGCCATGATCCGCTGATGAACGTCATCAGGCATCTTCAGCTCGGGCAGAGTCGCCAATTCGCCCAGCAGGATTTCCTCCGTCTGGGGGTCCAGAGGTGTGATGTCGCTGACAGAATCGGCCCCCTCGTTGGCGGAATCGCCGGGGTATCCAGCCGATTGTGGATCCTGTGGATCTGTCATAGCGGCACATCACCTCCTTCGTTTGACGAGTATCGGACGGAATCTTCGGCGCTTGGGTTCCGTACACCCGCTAATCGTGTTGCTAGCTTGGCGCGTCCTCTTGCACAACGGCTCTTAACTGTGCCACTGGGACAGTCGAGAATCCTCGCCGCCTCTTCCACCGAATACCCTTCAACGTCGACTAAAACCACGGCTGCGCGTTGATCTACCGGCAATTCAGCGAGCGCTCGTTGGATTTCGATGCGCAATTCGCGCGAGTGCAGCGGATCCTTCGGATCGGCCAACATGTTGCTGCCGAAATCGGTGTCTTGTTCCGGCAGCGGCACTGTTGGCCGGGCTGCCCGCCGCCGAAGCCGGTCGAGGCAGGCATTCACCACCACTCGGTGCATCCACGTTGTGACAGCGGAGTCGCCGCGGAAACTCCCGGCGTTCTTGTATGCGGAAAGCAACGCTTCCTGGAGACCGTCAGCGGCCTCTTCAACGTCTCCGGTGGTGCGGAGTGCGACGGCCCACAGTCGATCCCGGTGCCGATTTACTAGCTCGGTGAACGCATCAGGGTCGCCCGCGACATGCGCAGCGATCAACTCGTGATCGGTGCGTGCCGCGTTCTCAAGCACCTCGTCGTCCCCGTCCATCGCAGAAAGCAGACTACGGGTTGAGCCGGGAATCGATCCGTTTGGGCACGAAATTACTGCCGTTTCGCGCTAACTCTTGACCGATCCCGAGTTCGTCAGGGACTAACCGCGGACCTGGATCGAAGAAATACCACCCTGGTATTTCTTACCGGTCGTCTTCGGCACCGAGGTCAGCGTGACTAGGAGATAGCGGGTGGCAAGCGGCCGAGCCTCTCGCAAAGTCATGTTGGTTGATGCGTTCTCAGCTTTTTGCAGCAACTGGTAGTCGGAAGGTTCTTCGCCGAGCTGCTCAGAAACCCGCAGTTGAACCGTGCTGTTGTTTCCCAGCAGTCCGATCGTCACAGCGCGAACCTGGCGGACCTCGCCTAGATCCACAACAACTCCGCTTGCTTCGCTCAGCTTCACCTTGGCCTGCTTGTACCGAGGGGTGAGCCAGGCGGTTACGGCGTTCCCGTCGATGGCGGCTTCGGGACGTCCCGCAGTGCTGACCCCCTTTCCCTTCGGCAGGAGCGTCATAACACCGGTGATCGGCAGAACCTGTTCGCTGAGAATCGGTGACGTTTCCGGCGTTCCGGTGGTGTCGGCCTCGCGCACGGAAACCCCAGCCAACTGCTTTGGGCTCGGAGTCGCAACCGAGGCGGTCGATTCTTCGGAGTCGATAAAGAGCCGCGATCCACCGATCCCAACGGCGAATACGATCGCGAGCACGCCGCCAACGAACGCCGCTGTTTTGGCGAAACCACCGAGGTTCGATCGTGATCCGATCCCCGAAGCGTGGCCGTGGCGCAAAGACGGTCGCTGATGAAGGTTGCGAAGCGAGCCGGACCCATCGTGGATCGCTGCCAGTGCGTCCAGGGCAGCGGCGGCATCGGGGTAGGGGTGGTCGGAATGGACGGTTTCGGGACCTGGAACTGCGGCCATGGCTCGAACAACGAAGGTGTCCAGGCTCTCGGGCAGATCTGCCCGCAACTGGCTCGGCAGAGTTCGTTTGCCAGCCACGATCGGGGCCGCTGGTAGCGCAGTTGGAGTGTCGCCCGGCCAACGACCCGTCAGGCAGGCGGTCATGACCGCCCCGAGGCCACTGATATCCGCGGCGGCGGGATCGTTGCCGGGGTCGATTCCGTAGATCCGCGCGTCAATCATGTGACCGCGGACCCGGACTTCGCCGTCCTTGTCAATCATCACGCTGGCGGGACGAACGCGGCCATGCGTCACGCCGGCGCTGTGAATATGTCCGATGGCTTCTGCGACGCGGCGGGTGACTTCCACCGATTGGGTAGGCGTCATCGACGTTGTCAGCAGTTGCTCGAGCGGGATGGCATCGACCCACTCGGTCACGATGACGAGGGTTCCTTCGTGATCGAGGACGTCGAGCACTCGAACGACGCGCCGGTCTACGACTCGAGCCGCAGCGCACGCGGCCGCACGCAGGTCATCGTGAAGTGGATCTTGGGAGTCGACGAGTCGCAGTGCGACCATTCGGTGCAGGCGTTCGTCATATGCGCGCCAGAGACGCTTGCCGTGACCGCCGAGCACCTGGTCCTCGAGGCGGAAGCGACCGATGTGGCTTGGCGCGGATTCCTCAGGGGTGTGATGGTGGTCTGCGTATGCGCCACCCGCGTTTTCACGCCGGGATTTTGGCCACATGCTGCAACTCTAAGTCAGTGGACGGGTTTTTTCCGGTCGGGGCGCGTTGCCCGAACGGGTGATGGCTCTAGCGTTTCAGTCGACCGGCGAACGAACTGATCACCGATCGAACTTCAGACACCCGCAGGATCGTGGCAAAGCCGAGGTAGCACAAGACGGTGACGATGCCACCACTGATCAAAGTGAGCAACGCGCTCAGCTGACTTGACGTGAGGTAGCTGTAGACATCGCCGACTTGGGCGTGGCCCGCCAACAAGGCCCACCCTGCTACCGCGAAGAGTCCAACGAGCGCTGCGAAGAATCCAGCGATCATCATTCGCACGACCGTTCCCACAGTCTGGCCGGTTTCGAGGCCCCCGAGCCTGCGACTTAGCCAGGTCCAGGCAATTCCGACGGTGATCCAGTAGGCCAGACCGTACGCAAGCGCCAACGCGCACACCGCAAGATTGCTCGGCGCGATGGTAAACAGCAAGAAGGTCAGCGGCATGGCGATCACGTTGTAGATCACCGTAATGATGAAGGGGGTGCGGGTGTCCTCGACCGCGTACCACCCGCGGAGCAGGATGTAGAAGACCCCGAACGGCAACATCCCGATCGCGAATACAGAGACAACAAGTCCGGTGTACGTCGCCGGCGCCCCTCGGTTGGCACCAAATCCGAAGAAGACCGTGCCCAGCATTGGGCCAAAGGCAATAAGGAACATCACGCACGGAACCAACAGTGCGCAGATGAGCCGGATGCCCTCGGACACATCATGAGAAACGTCGCGCAGGGCACCGACAGCTGCCGACTTACTCATCCGCGGGAACAGTGCCGTGACGAGGGAAATCGTGATGACGGAGTGCGGCAACATGAACACGA
Source organism: Candidatus Nanopelagicales bacterium (assembly GCA_030157755.1). Classification (GTDB taxonomy): domain Bacteria; phylum Actinomycetota; class Actinomycetes; order S36-B12; family UBA10799; genus UBA10799. The sequence goes on along the minus strand of JAOAUD010000158.1, from coordinate 2,140 downwards.
GGAATGCGCGCTGGTAGGTCGCCAGCCCCTGCGGAACATCACCGGATTGTTCAGCGATGAAGTTGGCCTGAGTGGCCAGGCGAGAGATAACCAGGAAGCCAATCTGGTTGACGAGCACTAGCCCGATGGTCCAGCCGGCCAAGGAACCAGCCTTGCCAAGGCCATGCCCGCGGAAGTCAAATCGTGGACGCCAGCGGTATCCGACGCGGATGAGCACGGGGATGAGCACGGCGGCCTGAGCGGCGACACCGAGTGTTGTTCCAATTCCGAGCCAGGCGACCTGCCCGGAGGTGATCGTGTCGGTGGTGGCCATCGATCCCGCGACGTACATGAACCCGAGCGCCGTCGCGATCATCACGATGTTGTTCACGATCGGAGCGAACATCGGAGCCCCGAAGTGAAGTCGAGAGTTCAGCACTTGCGAGAACATTGTGTACAAGCCGTAGAAGATGATCTGCGGCAGACAGAAGCGCGCGAATGCTGTCGCTAGCGACAGTTGCTGACTTGTGAAGTCGCTAGTTGAGTACAACTTCACGATCAGCGGGGCGAAGAGAATTGCCAGTGCTGTGGCAACCACGAGGATGATGCCCACCAGCGTGATGAGCCGATCGGCGTATCCATCCCCGCCGTCCTCGTCTGAGCGCATGTGGCGAACCAACTGCGGGATGAAGACCGCATTGAGTGCGCCGCCGATCACCAGGATGTAGATGATGTTCGGAAGTGAGTTACCCAACGCGTAGGTGTCGGCGAGGATCGCTGAACCCAAGGCCGCGGCGATCGTGATGTCGCGAAGTACCCCGGTGATTCTCGACGTGATGGTTCCGACCGCCATCAACGCACTGCTGCGGATGACCGCGTTGGTCTGATCTGGCTCGGCCTGGGCCACCTCGCCGAGATCGACTCGGCTCACACCAGCTGCGTCTTCGCTCGGGCTGACGGGATCACTCATCGACGCCCCCCGGAGCATCGGTTGCGGTGTCTTCCTGCTCGCCCTCGATCGGATCTGCCTGGTTCTTGCGCTCACGACGCCGCCTGATCGAGTTCGCGACCAAGAGCCCCGTTAGGAGGACGAATGCAATTGCCACCACCCAGGTTGCCGCGTTGGCATATGCGCTGCTTCGCAGCGTCACCTCCGACGGGCTGCCATACGGCGTGCCCGTCCGGGTCGTGAGCTGGACCTTGACTGGCAGCTCGCCGTTCCCACGCACCTGTGCCGTGATCTGGGTACTGATCTTGCGATTTGCGGGAATAGTGATGGGTCCGAAGGGTTGGGCAGACAGTCGAATTGGTGGATCACCCGTGAGCGTCATCCCGACAGTGACTGGCACCGGCAAGTCGTTGGAAATGGTGATCGGAATTTCACCCGTCTCGCTGGAGAAGTTCTTCACACCTCCCGACAGCACCCGGACGAGACCCATCTCGTTCGAGAGTTCCTTGTCAATCGAGTTGAGTAGCGCGGTGCCGCCGTCGCGATCAATTCGCCACGCGCCTGACGTCGTGCGCAGCAGCGCCGACGAGTACTTCTCCGTCAGCTGGCCTGGCTGATCCAGGATTGCCGAGAAGACCTCGAGATTGTCCTGGGTGTTTTGGACCCGCTGGAGGTACGCGGGGCTCAGACTGGCGCGCCGGGAACCCGCGGTTACTGGCGACAGCGAGCGTGTTGAGTCCTTCGGGGTCGCCGCCAGAAGTTGAGCGAGTGTGGCGCTTCGCATCCATGGCGAGGTTCTCAGCGCTCCCAAGATGTCGCCAACCACAGCACTGTTGGGGTCCCAACGCGGATCGGGCCCAAGTGCAATGATCCGCTCGGAATCCGGCGAATCGATCGTGATCTGGCCGGAGTCGGCGAGGAATCGCTGACGTGCAAGCACCGCCTCGTTCGCCGAACTTGCGGCATTGCCAAACGACGATGACAACACCCGGTCGGTCAAGACAGCGGCCAGCGGGCCGGACTCGGTGCGGAGCACGGCGGAACTAATCCCGCTCGGCCCGCCGTTGGTCGGTGGCAGTAGTGCAGCGTTGTCTAGCGCGACGGTCCTGACACCGGACTTCTGCAACAGGCTCAGCGTTTTCGTGTCAGTGCGGTTTCCTGGTGGCCAGCCGATCGATGAAGTCACCGGTCGTGCGAGCAGCGCAGTAACGG
>JAOAUD010000157.1 GCA_030157755.1 Candidatus Nanopelagicales bacterium | reverse complement strand
GCATCAAGGATTTGCTGCACGTTCGTCGATTCCTTTCGCAACGGTTTCGCCATGTGGGCGGCGTCTCTGCGTGCCGCGGTTGGCACGTCAAAGCGGTGATGATCGCGTTCCTACGATGCCTCACCGGAACCGGGCCGGAATCACCGGGGGTCGTGATTTTCCCCGCGAATTGGGGGATTTGGTGCTAGCCCGCGATGGCGTGGCCTGACAGCAGCCAGACTGCGCCAATGGCCAAGCCGGCCACACCTATCAGTACGGTGAAGACCACGAGCCGCTTGGCCAGGCCGTAAAGGAACAGCACGAACAACACGACGGCCACTGCGATGAAGACCCAGTAGGGCGTTTCCTCAAAGATGAGGGCAAATCGACGACCGATGTCGTCGACCAGTGTGTAGTCAGCCACGCTGACTAGCGGGTGTGCCATCACATATCCGATTGTGGCCCAATCGGAGCGAAAAAGCGCTAGTGGTGTGCGTCAGTTGCCGGTTCCACGAGTTCGATTAATACGCCGCCTGCGTCCTTTGGGTGAACGAAGTTCACGCGGCTGTTTGCCGTTCCGCGCTTGGGGGTGTCGTACAGCACTCGCACGCCAACGCTGCGCAGGTGATCGCACAGCGCATCAATATCCGACACGGTGTAGGCCATCTGCTGGATTCCTTCGCCGCTGCGGGCAAGGAATTTTCCGATGGGGGAGTCGTCGGTGAGCGGCGCGAGCAACTGGATGCAGGATCCGGAATCGCCGACGGCCAGCATCGCTTCGCGGACGCCCTGCTCCTCGTTGGTCTCTTCGTGGATTGATTTGAGTCCTAGTGATTTTGCGTAGAACTCCTTTGCCTGATCAAGATCACGAACGGCGATACCGACATGGTCAATCCGGGTGACGTAGGACTGAGCAACCTCAAGCGACACTGTGTACTCCTCGTGAGCGGCAATGTGGGCAGGAACCTGACGACCATCTTCGCACTGCGGCCTCTGGGTCCCATTCCGGAGGCACAAAAAGGCCGCAGTCCTGCCCGCGAAGACCGGTGGGTTCGGCGCGCCTGGGGACGCTGCCGACCGCGAAGGGTCGGTATGGGGGAGACTTGCGCGGTGCCAAAGTCGCCCGACACCACAAAGCAGGCTCTGCGCTTGCTCGACGAGGTTGTTGCCGCGCACTCAAATGCCGAGGATCGCCCACAGCAGCACGAGATGACCAAACTTGTAGCGCACGCTGCAGACACTCGAGAGCCGTTGATCGTGCAGGCCGGGACGGGCACGGGGAAGTCGCTGGCATATCTGTGTGGCGCAGTGGGATCAGGTTCAACTGTCGTGGTGTCAACGGCAACCCGGCAATTGTCCGATCAACTGCTCAACAGTGACGTGCCGTTGATTGCCGACGCGGTGCGCTCGCTCGACGGTCGCATTCTGTCGGCAGTCTCGCTGAAGGGCAGAGCCAACTACCTGTGTCTGGCGAAGGTTGACGAGATCCGTCGGCTAGAGGCGCGAGCGAACGAGGCTGCACCAACCGAGCCTGAGCCCGACGCGCTGGATTTGGGCATCGAGATTCCGGCACCAGTGGCTGTTGAGCAGGACAAACCACGCCGACCGACCTCGGCCGACTTGCGGGCACTCAACGAGCTCCTGGAGTGGGCTGACTCCAAACCGCGTTCTGGTGATCGAGCGGATGCCCCAGCAGTGCCAGACAAGGCATGGGCGCTGGTATCGACCGACACAGCTGGCTGCCCTGGTGCTCGCGTGTGCGCCTTTGGAGACGAGTGTCTCTCGGAACTCGCCCGAGCCAAGGCCAGATCCGCAGATGTTGTGGTCATCAATCATGCGTTGCTCGCTCAGGATCTGATCTCCCCGAATCCGTTGTTCGACGACCGAGACCTCCTAGTGATCGACGAAGTCCACGAACTTCAGGACTATCTGTCGTCTGCCTGGGGTGCCGAAGTATTCGCCGGCAGCGTCGACCGAATCATCACGAACGCAGCGCGGCGGGCTCCGAAGTCGCGGCAGCCAGTGGTCGACAAGGCCTTCTCGGCGGTGGGTGACGCCGCCATCGTGGCTCAGGAGTTGAGCAACCTGCCTGCACAGCGGTGGGAGGGCGAGTTCCCCGCATCGCTCGCAGGCCCGCTGGAGTCGCTGGAGCGTCGCGCTGGCGAACTGGCGAAGAGCTTCGACGACATCGTTCGCGAGTCGGGGTCTGAGGCAATGGATTCCAACACGGCTGCACTTCAGTCTGCCCGCGGCCAACTTCAGGAACTTGCCGCCGCGATCAACATGGTTCGCACCCCCAACGCGGCGTTTGTTCGTTGGTCTGCGGTCGAACGTGATGGCGGTGCTGTCGTGCTGCGAGCAGCACCGCTGGCAGTTGGTCGCACGTTTCGCGAGCGGGTTGGGTCGCGGGCGCTTGTGGCAACGTCAGCGACGGCATGTGTTGCCGGTGACTTCGCACCGTTGGCGGAGTCGATGGGTCTGGTGCATCCACCGCCGCAGGCACTCGACGGTGAGCCACTCGCCCAGAGTTGGCAAGGCGTTGATGTGGGAAGTCCCTTCGACTACGAAAAGCAGGCGATCCTCTACATCCCCGACGACATCCCGGAACCGGTGGGCAAGGAGCGGGCTGATCACACAGCAGCAGTGCTGGACGAGCTCACAGAGTTGATCGAAGCCGCCGGGGGTAGGACGCTGGCGCTGTTCACCACAACCGCCGCAGCACGCAACGCGGCCGACCATCTACGCCAGAAGACCCGCCACGTGATCTTGGAGCACGGCGAACTGCCACCGGCGGTCTTGGCGCAGGAGTTCGCTGATGATGAGACGAGCGTGCTCTGCGCGACCATGGGAATGTGGGCTGGGCTCAACGTGGTTGGGCCCGCTTGCACCCTTGTGGTCATTGACAAGATTCCATTCGCGCCGATGGACGATCCGCTGTCGGCAGCGCGCCGGGCAGATATCGACTCGCACGGTGGAAACGGCTTCAAGGAAGTGTTCGTCAACCATGCTGCGTTGATGCTCACTCAAGGCGCAGGCAGGCTGATCCGACATCGCGAAGACAAGGGTGTGGTGGCGATCTTGGATCCTCGTCTGCACACACGCGGCTACGGGCAGTTGATTTTGCGGACGTTGCCTGGCATGTGGCGAACTACCGACCGTGATCTTGTCCTGGCAGCGTTGCGTCGCCTTGGCCAGGGCACTGGCTGATTCAACCTCGTTCGGCCCTTACGGATCTCTTCCGCGCGTTGAGGGTGCATTTGGGTCGATGTGCGAGTAGAAATAGCCCGGCTTGATCAATCCCGGTGAGCCAGTGGGCCCAAAGGGCCGAAATGAGGAGGAATAGTGCGGGTAAACAGTCGTATCGGTCGCGGTTTGGTTGTCGCGGCCGGCACCAGTGCCATGGTCGTCGCGCTCGGCGCGTGTTCGAGTAACTCGAGCTCATCAAGCTCGAGTTCGCCAACGCCCACCCAGAGCTCGTCATCAGCTACGTCAAGCCCGACCAGTTCAGGTGCATCGTGTACCTCCGAATCGCTTCAGTCGGCGATCCCCAACGGTGCAAAGATCGTCAGCTTCAACTGTGGCAGCACAGGTGGAGGAGAGATTGCGGCTGTGAAGTTCAACCCTGGCCCGACCGTGCTCTTCCTTGAAACGAAGAATGGCAAGTGGGCAGTCATCAACGCAGACCGCGTCTGTGGAACCGCGAGCGCAGGATTGCCGCCAAAGGTGCTTGCCTACTGCACCACAGCGTCACCAACGAAGTCGGCTTCAGCAAGCAAGAGCTAGCAGTCACACCACGCGAGGTCGGGGAGTCAGCGGCCCGAGCGACGAACGAACTCAAGTCGCTCGGCCCGCAACTCCTCGACCTCGCGTTCTGCAATGTGTGGGAGTTGTTCGCCGACCACCCACCCCAACAACACGTCGGCAATTTGAGGATTCCTTGCCAGGCACGGGCCGTGGAGATACGTGCCCATCACATGGCCGCTGATTGCGCCCTCCGAGACATCACCATTGCCGACGCCAAATTCCACCTGCGCCAAAGGTCTGGCATCCGGCCCAAGGTGGGTTGCGCCAGCATGGTTCTCGTAACCCGTGAGCAGGTCAGTTAATCCGGCCGGTGCCTGCGGATCAGGCCTGGTCAGCAGTTCGCCCACGGCTCGCTTGGGAAGCCGGTCGGTTCGAATGTCCAAGATGCCCACCCCCGCAGAGGGCGCGCCCGTGGCATCCGGGAACTCCCGACCGATCAGCTGATAACCGGCACAGATCGCAAGCACCGCCGCACCACGATCCACCGCTTGTGTCATACCTCCGTCAGCACGGAGCGAGTCGGCCGCCGCAACTTGGGCAGTGTCCTCACCGCCACCGAGCACGTACAGATCGCAGTCACGTGGCAAAGGTTCGCCGGGGGAAACGTCGACCACATCTGTCACCAAGCCATGCAGCCCGGCACGGTGCTTGAGCGCAAGAACGTTCCCGCCGTCGCCATACGTGCCAAGCAGGGTCGGGTAGATGGACGCGATTCGAATCACAGACTCACTCACTGGTTGCCTCTCGCTGGGCGCGTGTGCGCAGCTCGTGGAATGCGGTGTAGGTGGCCGCGTTGTCGATGACATCGAGGGCACGTGCCTCAGGTGGCAGAGGTGCGGCAGGCGAGTAAGGGTCGGCAATGACCACGTGATCAACCTCTGCATGCAGTAGGCGCACCGCGAGGTCGCGTCGGCGATCTCCGGTTGCGATCACCGTGCGGCCGCGAAGTTTCTCGAAGGGCACATCCCATAGCCACGAGGGATCGCGGCCATCCGCCGCGTTGGAGTTGATCGACACGATGACCGGTGTTGGTGCCGGGGGCATGACGTCGATCAACTCCGTCCAGCCAGCTGGGTTCTTTGCGAGTAGGAGTCGGATCCGGATTGCCCCGACGTTGACGATGGCGTAGCGCCCAGACACTGCCTGGACCTGACACATCCGCTTGACGGATTCATCGAGCCCGAGTCCGAGTTGTTCAGCGACGGCAAGTGCCAGCGTCGCATTGCTTGCGTTGAATCGGCCCGGCAGTTGGAGTCCGAATAGGTCGAATTCTTGGCCGAGCCGGGATACGGCCGTGCCGGAACCGTCCTGCCAGCGAAGTTCCCAGGATGTCTCCGGCCTCTTGCGTCCGCATCCCGTGCAGTTCCACTGTGTGTCCGAGCGCGTCAACAGCGTGCCGCATTCCGGGCACACCGACGAGTCCGCCGTCCAGACCTGACCGCCGCCGACCCAGATCACGCGCGGAGCTTGTTCGGCCGCAAACGTGACTACCGGATCGTCGGCGTTGGCGACAACGGTCACGTCAGGGTTCTCGGCGAGCATCTTGCGCCACTTTCGGGCTGTCATGGCAACTTCGTTCATACGGTCTAGTTGGTCGCGGCTGAGGTTGCCCAGCAAGATGACACGCGGTTTCGTTGCTGCCGTCACCATCGGTAGGTACGCCTCGTCTACCTCGAGCACGGCGGTGGCATCTGGTGGACCACTTGCCAGCGTGGTAACAACCCCGGACGTCATGTTTGCGCCCGTCGCAGCAGTCACCACAGGGCCAAGTTGCTCAACCGCGTTTGCTAGCAGCCGCGTGGTCGACGTCTTCCCGTTCGTTGCCGACACGAGCGCAGCAACGCGTCCATTCGCGAGGTCTGCAATTGCATCCGGCGCCAGCTTCAGCATGACCCGCCCGCCAACGACCATGCCTTCACCGCGGCCTGCAATCCTGGAGGTGGCGGCGGCCATGCGACCAGCGGTGATTGCCATCCGAGTTCGAAGCTTGCGGCTCATGGTGGTCACCCTATGGGTCGCACGGATGCCTGAGGTGTTGTGGCTGCCTCACGACTCGCCGGTCGCGGCGCACCCAGGATGGGCGTGAGGTTCACCGCACTCCGGCACTATTGATCTGTGGCTTCGGCAATTGATCAGACCTTCAGTCCAGCACAGGCCGATTGGCAACACGTGAGTCCTCGGCTCACGGCCGCCCGCAGGGTGACGTGGTCGATCCTCTTGGTCGTCTTGCTGATTGTCTTGATTGTCGTCTTCTTCATTCCAGACGTTCCTCGGGCAGTTCCCGGAGCGGCAGCTGTAGTTCTGGTTGTCGCCTACGGGTGGGGCTTGTGGTACTTCGGTCGCCGCACGAAGTCCTGGGCTTATGCGGAGCGGGCGGACGACCTGATCGTCATTCGGGGATTCATGTTCAAGCGGCTAGTCATCGTGCCGTACGGCCGGATGCAACTTGTTGATCTGGCGGCGGGGCCGATCGACCGAGCCTTCGGGATAGCAAAGCTGCAGTTGCATACGGCAGCCGCCACCTCGGACGCGTGCATTCCGGGTCTCGTCCCGGAAGTCGCTGCGGCACTGCGCGATCGACTGGCGAGCCTCGGCGAACAGCGAGCTGCGGGGTTATGAGCGGGGGCACCGACGAAAGTGAAGTCGTCGCCGCGACGAGCCCGCAGCAACTGCACCCACTGACCCCGATCGCGACGACCCTTCCGCTCATCGCCGGAATCTTCTTCATCACGCTGGTGGCCGGAGGTGGGTCGGCGTGGCAGGTTGGTGTCGCCGGAATCCCAGTGGGCCTTGTGGTCTGCCTCGTTGGTTTTGTGGTGCTGGTGTCCTATCGCTACCTGCTGTGGCGCAGATTCTCCTACTGGTTCGATGGGGTGGGTGATCTTCGGATCGACTCTGGCGTGCTGTACCGCAACGAGCGCAAGGTGCAGCTTTCGCGCCTGCAGGCCGTTGACATCGAGAGGCCTCTCTTTGCGCGGATCTTCGGCCTCGCCTCGTTGAAGATCGACGTCGCGGGCGTTGGCGATTCGAAGGTTCTCCTTGCCTACCTTGCCAACCACGAGGCAATTCGCCTTCGCGTGAACCTGCTCAACCGTGCTCGCGTCGCTGAGTCTGGCGGCACCCCGGGCAGTGGAGACGTGCCGGCGCCAATCGCTGAGACCGTCATTCACACGGTGGCACCTGCGGATCTTCTCGTTTCACTCATCTTGAGAACAACAACCGCGGGCCTGTTCTTGTTAACGGGGCTCATCATCTTCATGACGGTGACTACCAGCGGCGCGGGTGGGTTGCTCTTGCTTCCATTCACAGGTGGAATTCCACTGTTCATGGTCGTGACCGAATTTATGGGTCTGTACGGATTTACCGTCGCGAGCGCCCATGACGGTGTGCGACTGCGGTACGGCCTGCTTCGAACCCAGGCACAGACCGTCCCCAGGGGGCGAGTGATGGCTGTCGACGTCATCGAACCGTTGTTGTGGCGTCGCAAAGGGTGGATGCGGGTCCGCTTAACGGTCGCAGGTGTTGCCGGGGGTGATGGTGATCAGCAGCGCAACTCCATCCATTCCATTCTGCTGCCAGTGGCCCATCAAGACGTAGTCAACGAGGTGTTGGCTCACGTCATGCCGGGAGTCGAAATCTGGGATCTCACGCTGACACCAGCGCCACGCAAGACTCGGTGGCGCGCTCCGATTCAGTGGTCGCGCCTCGCGTATGGCTTCACCGAGCAGGTCATCGTGTGTCGGCGCGGCATGGTGACTCGTCACCTGGCGGTTGTCCCGTATGCGCGAACTCAGTCTGTGTCGATCATTCAGGGGCCGTGGCAGCGCCGACTCGGACTGTCGACGATGCGGATTGACATCGCGCCGGGTCCTGTCAACGCAGAGGTGTTGTACTTCCCTGCCGAACAAGTGATTGCGCTGGCCGATGCGCAGGTAGAACGCGCACGGGTCTCTCGCGCGGGAGACTGGGCGAGCGGCGGTGCGCCCGACTAGTTTTCAAACGTGGGATTTGGGATGGCTACTGGGTTCGCCGGGAGACGTCGCTGCATTCGGAGCGTAATCAGCGTCCGCCGAGGGGAATATGGCGACGAACTACGTCATGCTGTCCACCGTTAGTGACCGGTCATGTGAAGGGAATTCAGGTCGATGTCTGATTCAACTGTCGAGGCCGACACAGCGGGCAAGGCATCATTTGCCCGCGCTGCGGTTATCTTGCTGGGTGTCATCGGGGGTATTCAAGTAACTGACCCCATCATCGCCTCAGTCTCCCTAGTTCGTGCTTCCGATGCGCTGGATTTCACGGCGTCGATTCAAGCTCTCGCGGCCGGTATTTCCACCCTCGCACTTGCTGCGACGGTTATCCCCGGTGGCGTGATTGCTGACCGGTATGGCCGCCGCCAAGTGCTGATGGTGGCGCTGCTGGTCGGTTCTTTGGGGCAACTCATCACTGCCTTCGCACCCGCTACAGGGCTCTACCTACTGGGCCGAGTTATTGCCGGTATGGCTATGGGCGTGCTGTTCGGTGCTTCCTACGCCCTACTGCGCGAGGTTGCTGGAAAAGCGTTGGGCCCCGCGATGGGTCTGTACAACGTCGCCAATGTGGTTGTGGCATTGACGTTTGGCTTTGTCGGTGGCGCCTTGGCAACGGCGAACTGGCGTTTCTCCTTCATGTTGCTCCCAGTTCTTTCAATCATCTGCTTCTTCATCGTTCCCAAGGTGCTGCCAAAGGTGCCACCGCTGAAGCATGTGTCGAGGGACTACCTGGGAATGATCTTGGTCGGTATCGGTGTTGCGGGCGTTCTGTATGGAATTAGCAATGCGGCCGTCGACATCGCCAACCCAAAGTGCTGGCTGCCAATCCTGATCGGGTTTGTCTCATTCGCCGCCTTTGCGATTCTTGAAAGCAAGCTCAAGGATCCCGTCTTCCCCATCAGGCTGCTTGCCCATCCCGCGTTCCTCGGCACAGTGATCATGGGTATCTTTTGGAACCTTGCCAACGGTTCCATCACCCAAATGCTGGCGAATATCTGGCAATACGTCTTCGACTGGAACACGGTTCAGGTCTCGTTGGGGCAGCTGCCGATGAGTGTGGCCGGGATCGCCGGTTCGTTGATTGCCGGAGCCATGATCGGCAAGGGCAAGAAGATCGTCACGGTTGCCGCAAGTGGTTACATCCTGATGGTCGTCGGCTTCCTCTTCATGTTGTTGGTCTCGCCGACTTCAGGCTTCCTCGTGTTCCTCCCAGGAATGTTCCTGGCGGGATTTGGCTGGATGACCAGCGCAACATCGCAGGGCACGAGTTGGATCGCACTTTCACCCGCACGCTTCTTCGGGCCGGTGACGTCGAGCAAGCTCACTGTTGGCCAGTTCGGTTACGCACTCGGTCTTTCGGGCAGTACCGCGCTGGTCAGCCTGTTCACCCTCAAGGGTGTGTCCAACGCGACGAACGGTGCAGTATCGGGTGACGGAGCGTGGGCGCAGATCGGCGACTACCTCAAGACTGGTAAGTCGGCCATCCCCGAACTCTCGCAACTCACAAGGAGCGAAATCGGCGGGCTCTATGTCGATGCCTTCAAGTTGACGTCGCTCATCATCGCGATCATCCTCGTCATCGCGGGACTCCTGATGTGGTTCCTGCTGCGCTCCAAGAAGGCATCGATTCCAGTCGATGAATGGTTGGGCGACGAGCCAGCGGAACCTGCGGCGGCTGCTAGCGCGTAAGGGATACCTGAAGGTCACTCGTGGCCTGGGCCCCCTGCGAACTGCTCTGACAGGCGACTCGACTCCCGCTTGGCTAGCGTGCCGTATGTGGCCCACACACTTGCCGAGCTACTCGATCTCCTGACGCTCGATCGCGTCGACGACGACAACTTCGTTGGCCATTCGCCAGGCGTACATGCGTTTACCAGGGTGTTCGGTGGGCAGCTGTTTGCGCAGATGTTGATGGCGGCCAATGCGACGGTTGGCGACGACCGCGACGTTCACTCCATGCACGCCTACTTCCTGCGTCCTGGCGATCAGCGCACGCCCATCGAATTCGAAGTAGGCCGAGGACTTGATGGGCGAGCCTTCAGCAATCGGACGGTCATTGCCCGCCAGGCAGGCAAGCAGATCTGCAATTTCGCGGCCTCGTTTGCGACACCGGGTGAGGGGCCGGAGTTCCAGGAATGGCAACCGACAGTTCCGGCTCCAGATGTGCTTCCTCCGGCACCTGACTTCGACGATCAGTACGCAGAGGTGATGTCGTACGTCGCAGGGACAAATGCGATCGAGTTCCGGTTCGAAGAAGGAATCGCCGATCGCGATCCGAGTAGTCCAGGGCGCTGGCAAGTCTGGTTTCGAGTGAAGGATGAACTACCTGACGACCAGGCAATTCACAGCGCGATGGTCGCTTACGCGTCGGACATCTTCTTGCTGGAGACGACGCTTCGCCCGCACAGCGTTGGCTGGTTGGACGACATCGACTTCGCAACCATTGACTACTCGATGTGGTTCCAC